>JAJEBJ010000341.1 GCA_022822575.1 Alphaproteobacteria bacterium
TGTCACACCCGATGGTTCGCTGATAGACGAGCCGGCCTCTGCAGCGGCCGGCGACTATGTCGAGCTGCGCGCCGAGACGGCTCTTGTGCTCGTCTGTTCCGCCTGTCCCTCAACCGTGGGTGATATCAGCCTGGGAACACCTCGGGGAGCCGCCATCGAGCTGATCGGCCAGGGCTGATCTCATTGCTGTCAGGCTGACAAGTCGGCAATCGGAACCGGACCCCGTTTGCGGCTGCGACATGATCGGGCATCACCTCCGACGGAATCATTCTCGCCCCAAACCCCAGTCGTCACGTGACGAAGCAGGGTTTCCCGGCGTCCTCACTTGTGATCGGGTGGCGGAAGCGCGATATCCTGCCAGACATCGGACAAGTGGAGGTCGGCATGGGCGGCAGACTGGAAGGCAAGCGTGCCATTGTCACCGGCGCATCAAGAGGGATCGGCAGGGCGATCGCAGAGAGCTTTCTCCGGGAGGGCGCGAAGGTCATCGCCACGGCACGTCGTCCACCAGCAACCGGAAAGAGTGATTCCATGTTCTGGATCTCAGGAGATGTCTCTTCCGCAACCCATGCCTCAACCGTGGTGGAGACCGCACGGGAGCGTCTCGGCGGGATCGATGTCCTCGTCAACAATGCGGCCATGCAGATCGAAAAGACCATAACCGAGACCAGCGAAGACGAGTGGAACACCATTTTCAACGTCAATGTGGGCAGCGTCTTCCTGTTCTGCCGTGAATCCATTCCCGTCATGACACGCCAGGGTGGCGGCGCCATCATCAACGTTGGCAGCTACGACGGATTCGTGGCGGATCCCGGGCTCGCCGCCTACTGCGCCACCAAGGGAGCGGTTCACGCGCTGTCACGCGCCATTGCCGTCGATCATGGCGCGGAAGGCATCCGCTGCAATGTCATATGCCCGGGCTGGATCCGGACCGACATGATGGATGCCTACCTGGCGAGCGTAGCCGATCCCGAAGAGGCTGCCCGCTCGCTCGACGCCAATCAGCCCATTGGACGTATCGGTCAACCCGGTGACATTGCCGCCCTTGCCCTGTTCCTCGCCAGCGACGAGGCCGCATTCACCACCGGCCAGCTCTTTGTGTGCGATGGCGGACTGACCGCCCGGGCGTCCCAACCCTGAACGATGAGCCGGCAACGGGCCCGGCAGAACACCATGAAAACCACCGTTGACATGTGGTCGGATCCGACCTGTCCATGGTGTTACATCGGCTATCAGCGATTGAAGAAGGCTCTCACCGGTCTTGCCGGTCGGCACCGCCCCCGGATCGTGTGGCGGGCTTTCCTGCTGAATCCGGCGATGCCCGCCGACGGCATGGAACGCAATGCCTGGCTCGCACGTGCCTTCGGCAACAGCCGGCTGGCCGAGACGACACTCGATCGCATCACCCGGCACGGCCTGGTGGAGGGCATTCCCTTCGCATTCAGTGCCATTTCAAGAACGCCCTCGGCCCTGCGGGCACAGGCACTCATCCTGGCAGTGCACGACAGCGGCCGGCAGATGGATGTGATTGAAGGCATATTCAGAAGCCACTTTGTCGCCGGCCGGGACATCGGCGATCCAGGGGTCCTGGCGGACATTGCCGAAAACGCCGGCTTCAATCGCGTCGAGGCCCTGGCCTGGATCGACAGCATCCCCCTGGCAAGACGTCTCCTCCACGATGCCAGGAAGGCGCGCGACGGGGGTATCAGGAGCGTTCCCTTCTATGTCTTCAACCGCAGCCTTGCCGTTGGCGGCGCCCAGTCAGCCGAGGTCCTGCGCCGTCTCGTGACCACTGCGGGCGATTGCGGAGAGCTCTGAGGCGAGGAGCTCGGCACCGTCGAGACGGTCCCTCACCCTTTCCCACGAACCGGTCACGACCAGTGTCTGGTCGGGGCGCATCCTTGCCTGTCCGTTCTGCCCGGTGATCCAGACAATCAGCTGTTCCGGTTCGGCGAATGTCTGCTGGTGAAAGGCGACCACGGCCCCGAGCGGTCCGGCGTCGAGCCGGGCAATTCCGGCACGTCGGCAGTCGCCCTTGATGGCGATGATCCGCAGGAGATTGTCGGCCTCCTCGGGAAGGTCGCCAAAGCGATCCACAAGCTCCTCTCTCAGGTCATCGATCCCGGCGCGGTCCTCGAGCGCCGCGATGCGCCTGTAGAGAACGAGCCTCACGTCAAGGTCGCGGACCCAGGTGTCCGGAATCAGGACAGCCGAGCCTACGCTGACTTCCGGCGACCAGGAATGCCGCGTTTCCCGCAACCGTCCTTCCTGTTCCGCCCGGACCTTCTCGACCGCTTCCTCGATCATCTGCTGATAGAGTTCCACACCGACTTCGCGGATGTGACCGGACTGTTCCCGGCCGAGCAGATTGCCGGCGCCACGAATCTCGAGGTCGCGGCTCGCCAGGGAAAATCCGGCGCCCAGCGAATCCATCTGGGAAAGGGCCTTGAGGCGCCGCATTGCGTCCTTGCCGGGTTTCATCCCGGGCGGCAGCGTGATGTAGGCATAGGCGCGTGCCCTGGAGCGGCCGATGCGCCCTCGCAACTGGTAGAGCTGTCCCAGGCCGAAGCGATCGCAGCGGTGAATGATCATAGTGTTGGCGTTGGGAATATCCAATCCCGACTGGATGATCGTGGTGGAGACCAGAACGTCGATCCGGCCATCGTAGAAGGCCGTCATGATGCTCTCGAGATTGTCCGGATCCAGCTTGCCGTGTGCCGCGGCAATTCGTGCCTCCGGAACCAGTTTCTGCAGATCCTTGCGCATGCGTCCGAGGTCCGCAGCCCTGGGACACACGACGTAGGTCTGGCCACCCCGCATGCGCTCGCGCCTGATCGCCTCGCGAATGGTGACCGTGTCGTAGGTGCCCACAAATGTCCTGATGGCCAGCCGATCGACCGGCGGCGTGACGATGAGACTGAGGTCACGCACTCCGCTCAGCGCCATCTGCAGGGTCCGTGGTATCGGTGTCGCGGTCAGGGTGAGAACGTGGACATTGGCCTTGATCTGCTTGAGCCTCTCCTTGTGTGCCACGCCGAACTGCTGTTCCTCGTCAATCACGAGAAGACCGAGGTTGGCAAAGGACATGGTGCGGGACAGCAGGGCGTGGGTGCCGATCACGATGTCGACGGTCCCGGCTGCCACTCCCTTCTTCGCCCTCGATGCGTCGCCGGAGGCCACGAGACGGGACAACAGGGCGATGTTGACGGGCAGGTGCCTGAATCGTTCGACAAAGGTCTCGTGGTGCTGCCGGGCAAGAAGCGTCGTAGGAGCCACCACCGCCACCTGGTATCCTTCCAGAACGGCGGCGAGAGCGGCGCGCAGTGCCACTTCGGTCTTGCCAAATCCGACATCGCCGCACACCAGCCTGTCCATGGCGCGGCCCGAGGCCAGGTCATCGAACACCTCGTCAATGGCCTTCGCCTGATCCTCGGTTTCCTGGAAGGGAAAGCGAGAGCAGAATTCGGTGTACGTCTCTTCATCGACACGAATGACCGGTCCCGACTGCATGAGCCTCTCGGAGGCCGTCTTGAGGAGGTCTCCGGCCATCTCCTCGATGCGGTTGGCAAGACGCGCCTGCCGCGCCTGCCAGGCAGCACTTCCAAGACGGTCCAGCTGGACACGGGCATCGTGCGAACCGTAGCGGGACAGGGTTTCGATGTTCTCGACCGGCACCAGCAGCGCATCTCCGCCCGCATAGTGAATGCGCAGACAGTCGTGCGGCGCACCGCCAAGAGTGACCGTGTGAAGGCCCTCGAACACACCGATGCCGTGG
>JAJEBJ010000287.1 GCA_022822575.1 Alphaproteobacteria bacterium
CCTGACGTCGAGGGGAAACGGCGAGTTTCCGGACAACCATCTCGATCTTTCCGAAGCACTCCTTCGTGGCGTACGCAAGGTCTTCGGCGCCTCGGGGTTGAGGAAGTTGGTTACGGCCTATCGCCGCGAAACGACAGAAAGGTACCGTTCCTTCATCGAGGCAGGCAGTTCCACAGAAGATCGTCTTGCCGTTCTCGTCGACCAGCGCACGGCCGACGGGTTCATGGCGGAATGGCACCGGGAAGAAGACGACAGTCTCCTCTTCATCGAAAATCACTGTTCCATCGCCGCCGCCGCACGCACGTGCAACGAACTGTGCACGGCAGAACTCTTCATGTTCCAGAACATTCTTGGCCGCAAGGTGAAGGTTGAACGCTTCGAACACCTGTTGTCCGGAAGCGATCGCTGCTGCTACCGGATCACCCCGGTCTCGGACTCGAGCAAGAGGATCTGACGACGTCGCAACAGGCCTGAGATCAGGCCGAACCCGATTGCGGACGATGCGGGTGGATGACGCGGGTGAACGCAGAATCCAATTCATGCTGTGCGCGATCGAGGCGATCCTGCAGGTCAACGGCGTCGGTCGACCTGGTGAGCTGGACAAGACGATCAGTGAAGGCATCCGAAGGTTCCAGGGACGTATTGCCCAGGGTGCACTCCCTGAACGCACGGACACTAAGCAACAGGTCTCTCGCTGTAGAAAGGCCAGTGGAAGGCGACATCATGCGGAAGAGCCACTCCGGCTCATCGATCAATTCCCCACCCAGCGCAAGAGGGTCGGTTGAGGCCCCGGAGCGGGCACGGGCAATGACCCGGTCGATCTCGTCGCCAAGGGACCCCGTTGCCGCGACCACCCTGGCACCAGCCAGGACGGACCGGTCCGCTGCAGGCGCATCCGGCCGGTGCAGCCTCTCGAGACTCGAGGTCCGCGAATCGGCCCGGTCCGGAGAAATGAGGTCGAGCCTGACTTGAAAGAGGGAGCCGGCATTGGTCGTGACCGTCAAGGCCGTCATCAGGCGTTGCACCAGCCTGTCGGTCCATGTCCGTGCACCCAGTGGTCTCGGACCGTCGGAACGCGCCTCCGGATCGTCGTGGTGGTGAACGATGGCGAGGTCGATGGCCGTTCCGAAGGCCGGTGTGCCGCTGCCGTATCGTCCCGTTGCCAAAATGGCCAGTGCGCCGCCCTGCAAGGATCCGTGTCGCTCGCCAAACCGCTCAACCGAGCGGCAGAAGAGCTGAGCGATGACCACGTCGCGCAGGTTGGCAAGGTCGTTGAGGATTCCTGCGGGATCGCCTTCGAGAAGACGGATCGCGAGGCGGAACTCGCGATCGTGGAACCAGCGACGGGCCCGGTCGAGCAGATCCTCCTCGTGTTCCGCCATCTTGAGGTTGGCCGCCAGGTCTCCATCGAGAAGGGCCTTCTCGGGCAGCGGTTCGCAGAACTCGCAGGCGAGGGCATAGTCGAGGAGAACCGGGGACGCGCCGAGCATGAGAGCGAGACGTGGAGCCGTTGCCATGATTCCGGCCACGAGATCGATGAGGCGCGGATGCCGCTCCAGGAGGGAAAAGAACCTCACGCCGGCCGGCAGGTGGCAGAGAAACTCGTGAAATGCCCGCAAGGCCCTGTCGGGATCCCCTGTCGCCGCCAGTCCGGCCAGCAGGCGCGGGAGCAGCGATTCCACAAGTTCGCGTGACCGTTCGTGGCGCAGGGCACGGACCTCGCCGGCGCGCCAGGCGTCAAGGCGCGCTGCCGTTCCCTCGCAGTCCACGAATCCCATGTCCTGCAATGCGATCACCAGGTCGCCTTCCCGAGCCGCAGGGGCCGGCCGGGCCTCTCCGTCCGATTCGAAGAAGCGACTGTAGTGGCATTCGACCGATCGCAGCACGCCCTCGAGGTGGTCGGCAAACGCCGTACGGTCATGGTATGCGAGGAAGGTCGCGACGTGATCGAGACGCCCCGGGGCCACGGGAATCTCGTGCGTCTGCGCATTGTCGATCATCTGCAGGCGGTGTTCGACACGGCGCAGTTCGCCGTACGCATTCTTGAGGTCGAGGCATGTCTGGCGTTCGATGAGCGCCGCCTCCGAGAGGGCGTCGAGGGCATCGCAGGTTGCCCGGCGGCGCAGGTCCGGGTTGCGGCCACCGAAGATCAGCTGGTGCGCCTGGGCAAGAAACTCGATCTCCCGTATGCCACCGCGGCCGAGCTTGAGATTGTGACCGGGAACCCGGATGACCTCTCCACCTCTTGCCGCATGGATTTTCCTCCGGATAGCGTGAATGTCCCTGATCGCCTCGAAATCCAGATGGCGCCGCCACACGAAGGGTCTGAGTCGCGCCAGGAAGGCCTCGCCCGCCTCCAGATCACCGGCGACCGGACGCGCCTTGATCATGGCCGAGCGCTCCCAGTTCTGGCCGAGACTCTCGTAGTAGAGTTCCGCGGAATCGACGGACATGGCCAGCGGCGTGGCGCCAGGATCGGGGCGCAGCCTGAAATCCGTCCTTAGCGCGAAACCGTCGGCCGTGGGTTCCTGGAGCAACCTGATGAAATTTCGGACGAGGCGCACCGCGATCGCGAGTGAATCGGGGCCAAACCGGGCAAACCGTTCATCGTCCCACAGCGCTATGAGATCGATGTCGCTCGAGTAGTTCAGTTCGCGGCCTCCGAGCTTGCCCAGGGCAAGAACGATGAAGCCGCTCTCCCTTGCCGGGTCATCGCTCCGGGCGGCGCCACCGGGAATGCTGGCGAGCAGGTGGGACGTGGCAGCACGGCAGGCGGTTTCGGCGTATTCGGAGAGGGCACCCGTCACCTCCCGCCAGTGCCACAACCGGGAGATGTCGCCGAGACCCGCCGCCACCGCGATCATGGCCCGCGAATGGCGCAACCGGCGCATGAGGTCGTTTCCTGCCTCACTCCGGGCGAGCCCTTCCAAGGCAGCCCGCACACTGGCCTCCGGACCTGCGGTCGCCCACAGCGAGACGATTCCCGGATGTCGCACGAGACAGCGAGCCAGATAGGGACTGTTGCCGAACACGGCATCGAGAAGGGCAGTTCCGGTGGCATCACGGCTCAACTCGTGCGACACTTCCCTGACTTCGGGCAGGAGATCGCAGGCGGCCAGCCAGCGTTCCCGCCACACGATTGCCTGTTCCCTGTCGTATGGTTCCGGCAGGGTTGTGATCTCTTCAAGGGTCCGGAAGGTCATGTCGGCACCAGCAAGCACTGTGTCAACCGTGGTCAGACCGACCGGTACGGTCAAGTGGCTCCCGTGCGGTATGCCGGAATTGTAGGCCGACGCCTGCTCCAGACCCTCATCCACGGTCTGGGGATTCTCGCAGGACTGATCATTCTGGCGCTTCTGGGACTTGCCTGGCGACTCCAGGACGGTCCGATCGTTCTCGGCGAGGCAACGCCCTGGGCAATGGGCATGATCGAAAGGAGCGTTCCGGACTTCTCACTTGAGGCCTCCGATGCCGCTCTCTCCGGCGGCGACTGGCGGACAACCTACGGTCTCAGGCTTTCCGACGTTCGTGTCCTCGACAAGGATGGTGGAATTGTCTTCGAATCACGGGACATCGAACTCGACATGTCCCTGCCGGCACTGATCGAGGCGGAGCTGCGGCCCGTCGGCATGACGATCTCCGAGGCCACGATCCGATTCGTTCGGGAACCAGGTGGCAGCATCAGTTACGCGCTGGCCGACATGCCAAAGGACGAATCACCGGAAGGCTCGCTTCTCGACTGGTTTCTCCACGCCGGTACCATGCCACCCCTCGACCGGTTGCATCATGTCCGCTTCGATCAGGCCGACATCGTCCTCGAGGACCTGGAGAGAGGTCTTTCCTGGGATGCACCGGATTCTCTTCTCGTCATCGCGCGCGAAGACGATTTTCTGCGCATTGACCTCGAAACCGTTCTCGTCTCCGATTCCCAGGCGCTTCCTCTCAAACTCGGGGCTGTTCACCAACAAGGGACGTCCCGCGTCGATGTGTCAGGGGAGCTGATGAGCCTCGAACTCGCATCGCTTCCGGACATCATGCCGTCACTGGGCGATTTCTCCGGTTCGACGCTGCTGCTCGACACGTCGTTCCAACTGGCTCTCGACGATCAACTGGAGCTGGCCGAAGGATCATTCATTCTCGGCACCGCGGGCGGGCGCCTCGCCATGGGAGGTGTCTTCGAGAGTCCACTCGATCTTGGCCCGGCTACGCTGGCGGGGCGCCTCCTGCCCGCCTTCGGGGGATTCGAGATCAGCCATCTTGTGGCAGGCATCGAGGAAGGAGGCCTCGAAGCGAACCTCACGCTGAACGGCTGGACCGATGATTCCACGATCGAATGGACTGTTGCCGTCACCGACCTGCCGGTCGACCATCTCTCCCGTTACTGGCCCGTCACCGCCGCGCCGCCGACGCGGCACTGGATCGTCAACAACCTCTCGAACGGTGTCATCAGAGAGGGTGCGCTGGGAATGCGCTCGACCCTCGGCAACCTCGCCTCGGATGAACCGGAGACGTCCGGCCTGGAGGTCACGGTTGATGTGGACGGTGTCACGATCGACTACCTGCGTGGCATGCCACCCCTTGCAGGCGTCGACGGTCACGTCGCCATTGCCGATGATACGGTCGCGATCGAAACTTCCGGTGGCGGCATAGGCGCGATCACGGCTGGCCGAGGTCTCGTCACACTGGACGGATTCGATGGCGTGATGGAGATCCATGTCGATCTTGCCGGTCCGGCCGGGGAGGTACTGGCCGTTGCCAGCCGTGTACCGCTTTCCCATCAGATACCGGAACGATTTGATTCCGACGTGATCACCGGGTCGCTTTCCGGCGCCCTCGACATCACCCTTGCGGACCTGGCTGATCCCTCAGCAGACGACGTCGGCTACAATTTTGCCGGCAGTCTTGACGGTCTCGGCCTTCCCGTCGCCGGCTACCAGGTCACGGGAGGCAACGGGACGTTCTCTCTTGCGGAGCCTGGTCTGATCGAACTCAACGGTGACCTGCAGCTCAACGGCGTACCTGTTGCTGGCGGCTGGCAGCTGGCACTTGGCGGCGACGCAGAGGTGCGCGAGAGACTGGAGATCTCGGCCCGCATGGATGAGAACCACCGCGCTGCACTCGGCCTTGCCGATCCCTTCCAATCTACCGGAGATGTTGATGCCACCTTGTCGCGGACCGTGTCAGCGAACGGTGCGATCACCTGGCGCGTGGACGCGGACCTCCGGCATCTGGCCTTCGGCCCCTACCCTCCTGTCGGCACCAAGTCCTCAGGCGACCCCGGATCCATCCATATTCTTGTCATCGAGGACGATGACACATTCGACATTCGCGCGCTCGATATCCAGGGAGGCGGAATTGTGGCACGAGCGAGCGGTACTATCGGGCATCATTCCGTCGATCTTGACGTGGCACGACTGGCGTTCGGGCGCACGGATGTCACTGGAACACTCGAGGTCTCAGCAGATGGTCTTTATTCCGTCACAATCCGAAAGGGATCGATCGACATGGTCCCTCTGGGCGACAGCGACGAAGCGACCGCGATGGTGCCCCGCCTCAAGATCGCAGGAACTGTCAACCGTTTGTGGACGAAGGACGACCAGTTGGTGCGCAACGTCGTCCTCGACGCGGACTTTGACGACAACAGGTTCGAGAGCCTTAATGCCGCCGGGGAGATCGAAGGCGGATCGCTGGTGGCGCTGCAGATCTGGCGGGTGTCACCGGACGAACGCCGGTTCGACTATCGCGCCGAGAACATGGGCGACAGCGTCCAGGCATTTGTCGGAATGGACAACATCCATGGAGGCGAACTGGTGGTCAGGGGCTGGTTCGACGAATCACGCGCTCCCTCCGTCGTCATCGGCACCGTTACGGCCGATCGCTTCGCAGTGCATGATGCTCCTGTCCTGGCGCACCTCTTTGCTGCCGCTTCACTGCCCGGTCTGGCCAACCTCCTGAACAACGACGGCCTCGTCTTTGACGCGGTCTTGCTTCCGTTCCGCCAGGAAGGTGAACGCATCACCGTCACGGACGGTCGTCTCTACGGTCGGGGAATCAGGATTCTGCTCGATGGAAACATCCATACGGAACAGGACCAA
>JAJEBJ010000367.1 GCA_022822575.1 Alphaproteobacteria bacterium
CCGATCGAATTGAGGAACTCCTCGTCGAACCCCTCGTAGGACTTCACGTTGGAGTGCCCGTAGTACCAGTTGCCGATCTCGTATGCGCCGGCTTCGGGCGAAATGAAGGAGTCGATGATGTCGTGCGCCTTCTCGTAGAAGCCGTCCCTGATCGCGGCAGGATGGATGCACAGGCCGCAATGCCACGTGAGAGCGCCTTCCCTGGGGGTGGCCCAGGCGAATTCCATCGGGGTGTCTTCGGCATGCGCCGCGAGTTGCGCAACGATTCCGTTGTCGTTCGTCGATATCACGAGTTCGCCCGCCGCCACCGCCTGGCTACGCTCGGTTGACGAGGATTCGAGTCCGCGGTTGAGCGGCATCTGCTTGCGCAGGAGATCCTCGCACTGGATGCGTTCGGCTTCGTTCATGTTCCAGGGGCTGATACCCAGGACGAGAGCCGCGATTGCGAAGGCTTCGTAGGAGTGGTTGGAGATCGAGAGGCGGCCCGAGTACTTCTCGTTCCACAGCGCCAACCATGTCTGGTTCGCAGGATCAGCGTACTCCGGTGCGATGTCGGTGCGGATGACCATCGAGGTCTGGCCCCAGTCCTCCGGCACATAGACCCGTGCGCCGTCCACCACCGAATGGGGCACATCCTTGAAGACCTGCATGACGTCGGGCCAGTTGGAGAGCCGGTCGGTCTCGATTGGCGCCAGAAGGCCCGCGTCGTACCAGAGCTTGAGCGAGGGCCCGCACGGGTAGGTCACGTGCGGTTCGAAGCCACCCCACATCTTGGCAAAGGCCTCGTCTTCGGAGGCGAACAAGTGGTAGTTCGGCTCGCGGCCGTACTTGGCGGTGTAGTGGACCATGAATTCCGGTTCGTCATAGCCGCCCCAGGTAAAGAATATCGGGTGGTCCTCGTCGACTTCCTGGGCGAGCGCACTCCCTCCCATGGTGTACGCGGTCAGTGAGCCGATACCGAAGGTCGCCATGACACGGTGGGCATCGCGCCTGGTCAGCTTGCCCTCGCACAACAGGTCGTGGAAGCGGGCCGTCTCCATCACTGGCTTCAAAGTCATAAGAACCTCCCTTCTTCAGTCGCTGGTATCAACGGATTCATCATAGTCATTGTGATCCGCCAGATCAGCCTCCGCCCTGCGCTCTGGCGTCATCCATCGTGCCCACCGTGCCACGCGCGTTGTTCCATGCAGGATCAGGCGGAGTGTGGACCCAGGCCGGGCAGTCGCCGCGGTGGCTGCCACACCGGTCGTCGCCCGAGTCGTGCGCCATGTAGCCGAGCAGCGCGCGAACGCGAGGACTGTACTGCGCCGCTACTTCAGGCGGCGTGATCAGGTACTGGTTGACCTCCGGACGCAGCCATCCCAGGCAGTAGCTGTTGACCAGTCCCAGGCGTGGCGTGCTGCTTCGGTTGGCGCCACCACCGTGCCAGGTCGAGCCCAGGTAGAAGACGGCCGATCCCTTCGGCATCACCGTGGCCTCCCAGTTCGACACATCCGGAAGGTGCCACGAGCGCAGCAGGCGATGGCTGTTGGGAACCACGCGCGTGCCGCCGTTCTCTTCGGTGAAGTCGCAGAGGGACCACATCACGCCCAGGGTCATTTCCATGCCGGCGATGTCGATCGGATAGACCGTATCGTCGCGATGGAGCGCCTGGTGCGTTTCGCCGGGCATGATCTCGATCGCCGTCAGGCTGCTGACCCGGTATGTCGCGGCATGAGGCAGGAAGACGTGGTTCGCAATGTCGATCACCAGGTCATTCTCGACCAGCGCGGCGGCGCTTGGTGCTGTCCGTAGCACGCCGCCGTAGCGGTTGGTCAGGCTACCATTGAAGGCACCTGCCGATTCAAGGCCTCTGGCATCGAGTTCGGGCCGCAGTTCCGCGGCCACGGCGTCGACCAGGTCTTCGTCGACCAGGTTCGTCACGGCAACCACGCCGTCGCGGCTGAGGGCCGCCTTGATGGCCTCGGGATCGGCGGTTCGATCGAAGTAGCTCAGCGGCATCGGCTCTCCGTGATTCCTGTCTGTGGCCAAGTGCAGGCCGAAATCATACCAATCCGGACCCATGGCAGACAATCGGCAAGTCCGCCAACTTTCGATCTGGTCGCATTGCGGACACACTCGGCCGAGACCCTGCCTCCTTGCGCGGCATCGTCATATCGGCAGCCACCTGCTCCCGACGCTGAACTCAAAAGGCGATGAAGCGCTGCCTTGCACCCGGTCCACGTCGGCTCGCGGAGGTGCGTGCGAGCCGAGAAACCGGCGAGGTCCGCTGGCTGCTCCGGTTTACGGGTGAGAGGATCCGTCGCCTCGGTGTTCTCGAATGGCGCGCCCGCCGGACCGCAGGCTCAGGCAAGGGGCCGTGAACAATCTTCATTGAATCAGGCGTGGTGATGCTTCCGCGCCATGACGGCCAACAGGAGACGGGTCTTGCCTCAAGGCAGGGGGCAATCGGCCCGGCACCCCCGGTGCCGGGCCTGACTGCAATCAGCCGGGTCGGCCAAACGAACGGACGACTCAGAACCCGGCCTTCAGCTCTTCCCAACGGGTGGCAAGCACGTCCGGTTCGTTCATCTCCAGCTGGAACTGGGCGGTCGCGAGAAACTCCTCGACGTGCCCGGTCTGGCCGATCGAATTGAGGAACTCCTCGTCGAACCCCTCGTAGGACTTCACGTTGGAGTGCCCGTAGTACCAGTTGCCGATCTCGTATGCGCCGGCTTCGGGCGAAATGAAGGAGTCGATGATCTCGTGCGCCTTCTCGTAGAAGCCGTCCCTGATCGCGGCAGGATGGATGCACAGGCCGCAATGCCACGTGAGCGCACCTTCTTTGGGCGTGGCCCAGGTGAATTCGAAGTTGGTGCCTTCGGCATGCGTCGCAAGCTCCGCAACGGCACCGTTGTCGTTCGTCGATATCACGAGTTCACCCATTGCCACGGCTTGCACACGCTCCGTAAACGAGGCCCCGATCACGCGGTTGAGCGGAATCTGTTTGCGCAGGAGTTCCTCGCACTGGATGCGTTCGGCCTCGTTCATGTTCCAGGGGCTGATACCCAGGACGAGAGCCGCGATCGCGAAGGCTTCATAGGAAGAGTTGGAGATCGAGATACGGCCGGCATAATTCTCGTCCCACAACGCTTTCCATGTCTGGTTCTCGGGATCAGCGTATTCAGGTGCGACGTCGGTGCGGATGACCATCGAGGTCTGGCCCCAGTCCTCCGGCACGTAGACCCTGACGCCGTCCACCACCGAGTGAGGCACATCCTTGAAGACCTGCATGACGTCGGGCCAGTTGGAGAGCCGGTCGGTCTCGATCGGCGCCAGAAGGCCCCCGTCGTACCAGCGCTTGAGCGAGGGACCGCAAGGGTAGGTCACATGCGGTTCGAAGCCGCCTCTCATCTTGGCAAAGGCATCGTCTTCGTCGGAGAAGAAGTGGTAGTTCGGCTCGCGGCCGTACTTCGCGGTGTAGTGGACCATGAACTCCGGTTCGTCATAGCCGCCCCAGGTGAAGAATATCGGGTGGTCCTCGTCTGCATCCTGGGCGAGTGCGCCCCCTCCCAGGGTGTGCGCGGTCAGAGTGCCGATACCGAAGGTCGCCATGACACGGTGGGCATTGCGCCTGGTCAGTTTGCCTTCGCACAACAGGTCGTGGAAGCGGGTCGTCTCCATCATTGGCCTCAATGTCATAAGAACCTCCCCTTTTCAGTTGTTGTTATCAACGGGTTCATCATAGCCCACATGATCGTTCGGGTCAGCCTGCGCCCTGCGTCATCGATCGCGCCACGCGCATCGTTCCATGCCAGATCAGGCGACCCGTCGATACGGGCGGGACAGTCACCGCGGATGCGGTCTGTCGCTCAAGCTCCGGGGGGTGAATGTCCTCGGTGTGCCTCGTGAATCCGCGGATGCGGCATTTCTTCTCGTCCCCCACGATGCGTGATTATAGTTTTTCTCAAGTCAATAGCAAAATGAAATCACTTCGTTTGCGAGAAGTTTTATTGTTAATCAAAAAGATGGTCTTCTGGCCTCCCCGATGATGGAGTTGGCCAGGAACGTAGTTTGGACAACGCCTGACAATGCGGCGATCGGGCACGGGAGGGAAGGAAGAGATGCAATATGTCCTGCAGTTCGAGGGACCCGACGCCGAGAGACTCCTTAAACAGGCTCTTCACCCGCGACATCGCCAAACTGAAAGTCAACAGATGCGGATACGGGCTGGCCTGTTACGAGGACGGCGGGTTGCTCGTGGACGGCATCGTGATGCGGCTCGGCAGGGATCTCTTCTGGTACCTCCAGGCCGACGGCGATTTCTGTGGCTGGGCCCGCGCGCATGCGATCGGCCTGGATGTGGAGATTTCCGATCCTGGTGTGTTCGTCTCCCAGGTGCAGGGACCGAGGTCGCTGGAGTTTCTGGACGCCGCGAGCAAGGACGGTCTGCCCGACGGCTTCACCTGCTACGGGATCGCCAGGGTCGATCTCGGAGGCCAGGAGTTCGTCATCTCGCGTACGGGATTCACGAACGAGCTTGGATGGGAATTCTATACCGAGCCGCACCACGACGCGGATGCGCTCTGGGACCATCTGCGCGCGCATGGCGTACCCTTCGGCATGGACTGGTATGCGGTGGATTCGACAAATCCCAGGCGGGTCGAGGCCGGCATTCTGAATGCCGGCTCCGATTTCAACCGGTTCACGACGCCGTACGATGTGGGTCTCGGGCGCTTCGTCGATGAGCACAAGAGCGACTTCATCGGCAAGGCGGCATTGAGGGATGCACCGCGCGAGCGACGCCAACACGGCATCACGTGCCGGACCGGTGACATGACCGCTTCAGGCGCGGTAGAACAGGACGGTGTGAGAATCGGTGTCGTCACTGCGGCGGCCATGTCACCCTGCCTCGGTCTCAGAGTCGGATACGTGCTGTTCGACAGGGCCGGTCTCGGTCCCGGCCACACCGTACGTGTCCGTTGTCGAGACGGCTCGCTGCAGGACGCGGAACTGGTTGAACTTCCAATGTACGACAGGGAGCGACTCATTCCCCGCGGCAAGCTGGTCGACATTCCTCGGCGGGCCTGAAATCCCGGAACCAGGGGATGACGCCTGAGGACGCGGGCACATGCATAGCAAGAAAGTCTGCACACCCGGTCGGCAACACATTCCTCGCAAGCCCGCAGTGCACTGTCGAACGTGAGGTGCGCCGGCAAGACTTCGGTACTTGCACTGTCATCGGATCGGGAGGCCTTCGGAATCCGCCACGGCGTGGATCAATGTAATCGACCCGTCCCGGGAATCCTGACCGCCCTGTTGCCAAAGTTCGCCATCAGACCTGAGACGTCACGAGCTTGGCGGCAAGGATTTCATTCCCGGTCAGGCATTCATCTCCTCAGCGTCCTTCGCAGCCCCTGCCTGTCGATGGGACAATGCTCCATCTGTTCTCCGTCCTGAGCCGCCGCCATTGACTGGTCCGAGTTCCGGGCTTGCTGCCCGCTCCCGGGTGTGACGGACATGGGACGCCGACAGCCTCCGATACGAAAGGCCACAATCTCGTCAAACTCAACGGCACGCTATCCTTCGCGTAACCGGACGGTACCGGCCGCAAAGGCATCACGGCAGTCGCTCGCATCGGACAGAAGATGTTCCTGGCTGTCGGTCGCACCCATGCCCGGACCTTCGAATGACGGGTCGTCGCATTCGCCGTCGCGAGCCCAATCACCGGTGTCGTCCCCGAAGCTGAGCCTGTCCATCTCTCGTGCTTGGCGCAGCCGTATCGTCCCGGCTTCATGCAATGTGCGACAGTCGCTCGCATCGCGACCGGCCAACGCGGTGTAGGTGGGGTCTGCCATGCCACCGCCGACAAAGCGCGGATCGTCGCATTGGCCGTCGAAGTTCCAGTCGCCAAGGTCGATTTGATCAAGATCGTCTGACCCGAATTCGAACATCGCGTCATGTTCGAAGGCGAGTTCCTCGTCGGTGAAAGCCAGCCCCGTCTCGATCCAGCATTCCAGCTGGAATGTGTGGCGCTTTGCCTCGGCGACGACGTCCTCGGTCGGGCGGGGTTGCGCCGCCTTGCCGGAGACCAAGTCCGGTTGAAGTCCGCTTTCGACCAGAAACGACATCGCCACCTCGCCCTTGACCGCGAAGTTCGCGTCTTGCAGGTCGTCATAGGACTCCACGATGACACCGATCACGTTCCCGGTGCCGTCGAGCAGGGGGCCGCCGCTGTTGCCGCCCTGGATCGGAGCAGTGAATTGATACTGGTGGAAGTCGAAACCGGCGCCACCTTCCAGTGCGCTCACCACGCCGGTGGTCGCATTGCCCGACGCCGACAGAAGTTCCGGTTCAGGGAACCCGAAGACAACCACGGCTTCTCCCATGACCACGGGAGGCCAGGAGCGGAACGAGACGACGCCGGGAACGACGCCGTCTTCCAGCACGAGCAGTGCAAGATCGGTGTCTTCATCAAAGGCAACGACATCTGCCCAACCCAGGTCTCGAACGCGCATCGCATCACACCCTTCAATCACATGATGGTTGGTCAACAGATGGCCGGCACCGGAAACGACAAAGCCCGTTCCCCAGGATTCGAGTTCAAGTTCATCGGACGGCGGCGATGCGCCGTTCCCCCGAGCGGCATGCGCGACCCGCAACTGATCGATCAGCGCAGCCGAAATCGACGACGTGATCGCAAGACCGTGGTCCGACTGGAAGCGAGCGACGGCATCGACAGTAGGCTGGCTCAAGACGCCGTCAGCCGACCCGGTCTCGTAACCGAGCGCGTTCAGCAGCTCCTGCGCCTGGCGAATCTGTGCGCTGGCCGCGGTCTCGCCCGGCCCCATGATCTCGCCATCGACACCGATCGTGACGCTCTCGTCTTCCAGGGCTTCGTCCTGGCGCCAGAGACCGTAGGTCGTCGAGCCGTCCGCGAAGCGCCAGAGACCGTAACCGTCCGCATAGTGGCCGGAGAGCTCGCCCTCGTAGCGCGATCCCGCATGAAGCGTGGCATTGGAGTAGTCCAGCACACCCTGGCCGGTCAGGGATTCTGCCTCCACTTCGCCCGCCACCACCGTGCCGGCAAAGTCGCCTTCAAGATAGATGTAGGTGAACGCGCCATCGAGTTCACCGTCGATCCAGACACCGGCCTCGCGATCGCCATCGCGACCGGTCCCCGCATCCCGCCACTGCCAGATGCCGTAGCCTTGCGGAACACTGGAAACGAACTCGCCCTCGTAGCGACTGTTGTAGCTGTCGTCGCCTGGAAGGAACAGGACGCCAAGACCGTGAAACGCTCCATCGACGAACTCGCCTTCATAGCGAGCCCCGTCGTCGAAATACCAGACACCCAGGCCGTGAGGTTCGCTATCGATGGCCTGTCCCTGGTAGCGGTCGCTCTCGAAGACAAGGGTGCTGACCTCGGGCGCTTCCAGTTCGCGAGCCTGACGAGCTGCATCGCGGGCCTGTGCCGCACTTGCCTCGGCTCGTCCGGCCGCGGCCCAACCCCCAAGTTCGGCTTCACGGGCAAGCGAAGCCACCTGTTCAGCACGAGCCACGATGTCTTCTGTTTCATCCGCTGCCGGCCACAGCGGCGCGAATACGACGAGAGCAAGCGCGAAACCGGCCATCCGGCGAGACTGTCGGCACGTCGTGATCAGACTGTCCACGCTCCCTTGTGCCGCGTCGAGCCTCGCCCCGATTCAAGGGGAATGAACCATCCGGACTCCCTCGGAGCTCGATGGCTTGACCCGGCAACTGGTCCGATTCGGATACTAGTGTATCGATGGGTTCTCTTCCAGATTGGCCGGGAATCGGAGAAGCTGAAGACTCTGATTGGCACTGGCCAGAAGCGCCGATCACGAGAACCTCCCCGAGCCTTGAGGCGCTGGGTCGGCCCGTCCGAATTGCCGGGTATTGATCGACCATCGCTCAGTGGCGGCCTCTGCTCGCAAGGTGGCGAAGCCGCCCGGGTTGTTTGAGGTCGGAGCGGGAGTCGGCCGGCGAGGCGGCGTAGGACCACACCAGCCGGTCGGGGACCTCGAAGTCGACGATGCTGCCGCGCGGCAGGAAGATCGCGTCACCAGGACCGACGGCAAAACTCTCGCCGTCGCAGCGGATCCGGGCATGGCCCTCGATCACCACGAGGAAATCGTCGACGGTCATCTCGTAGTCGCCTATCAGTATGTTGCAGAGTTCCGCGATCCCGCCACCGAACGGCAGGCCCTCGGCGCCGCCCACCATGTCGACGACCGCCTGCCGGCCAGCACCGGCCGCCCTCAATGTCGTAAACTTGCGTCCCTCGGCGGGAAAGCAACGTGGCCTGGTCATGATCACCTCTCCGGACGGTGCAATCAAACAGGAGTACTGACGATGACTAGCATAAGAATCTTGCGCCGTTTTCTCTCAGAGAACCTGGGGCAGGAGTGACGAACAGATCATGGCGCGAACGATGACGCTGCCGTAGTCGGGGTGGCAGGTGGCTGGGTCCGGTGTCGGCATTCGTGTCCTGGCACAGATCATCAGGGCCTGGCGGTGTTCAACCCGACAGCTCTCAGCGGGTGGAGACAGCAAGCCTGTTGACATGGTTGTCGTCGTCGACACTGTCCCGCCAGACGTCGTCCCGGTTGGCATGGAACGCTTCGCCATGCGACTCTGAATCAGCTCTCAACCAGGACGTCGATGAGTCCTTCCCCTGCGCCTTGGCCCCGCGGACTGTTTTGCGAAATTTGCGAAACAATTTTTGGTACTACCAAACAATTGCTCTAGTATCGACGCAATAGATGCCTATCGGCGATGAACCGTGATAGCCAGGCAGGTATTCCATGGGCCGCGATCCAAGCCACGACATTCTGTTTGAGTCAGTCGAGATCGGACCGGTCACAGCCAAGAACCGCTTCTATCAGGTGCCGCAATGCACAGGTATGGGTGTGAACTTTCCGAACTCCTGGCTACGCCATCGCGAGATCAAGGCAGAAGGTGGATGGGGAGTGGTCTGCACGGAAGAGTGTTCGGTTCACCCGACTTCAGACCACAGTGCGGCACCGAACGCCCGCCTGTGGTGCGATGACGATCTCGCACTGCTGGCCTGCGGTGCGGACGTGGTCCACACTCACGGGGCATTGTTCGGAGTCGAGTTGGCGCACGCGGGGAAATCGACAGCCAACCGTCTGACGCGAGAACACGCCCTGGCCCCGTCTCCGGCCAGCTATCCCGGCTTCGGACCCTATGGCGCGCGCGCCATGGACCTGACCGACATCCGCGAGTTGCGCCGCTGGCATCGCGAGGCGGCGGTCAAGTGTCGCGAAATCGACGCCGACATTGTCTATGTCTACTGCGGTCACGACCTGTCGACCGCCATGCAGTTCCTTTGCCGCCGCTACAACCGGCGCACCGACGCATACGGCGGAACCCTTGAGAACCGGGCGCGTCTGCTGCGTGAGCTGTTGGAGGATACGCACGATGCGGTAGGGGATCGCTGCGCCGTGGCCCTGCGCTTCGCGGTCGATGAGTTGATGGGCGAGGCAGGCCTCGAGAGCGAGACTGAAGGACGCGAGTTGGTCGAGATGCTCGCGGAACTCCCGGATCTGTGGGACGTCAACGTCAGCGACTGGACGAACGACTCCGGTTCGTCGCGCTTCTTCGACGAAGGTTATCAGGAGGCCTTTACAGCCTTCGTCAAGACGGTCACGAGCAAGCCGGTCGTCGGAGTGGGCCGCTATACGTCTCCCGATCGCATGGCCGGACTGGTGCGCAACGGCGTCTTCGACTTCATCGGTGCTGCACGTCCCTCCATTGCCGATCCATTCCTGCCCAGAAAGATCGAGGAAGGCAGGGTCGACGACATCCGGGAGTGC
>JAJEBJ010000141.1 GCA_022822575.1 Alphaproteobacteria bacterium
TGAATCCGGTTGACGAGACGGAAGAGCTCTCCGATCTCAGGGTCTCCAAGGACCTGATCATCGAGACGGTCGCCGAAGCGATCCTGAACCAGCCGCGGCCTGTCGGCGTGGTCGATGCCGGCGACCGGCTCGTTGGCAGCCTCCACGCTTCCCACGTGATCAACGTTCTCTTCGGCACCAGCCAGAGGGATTGACCAGGAATCCATGGTGGCACCACGGATATCCCGCAAGAGCATCGGGTTCGGCGTCCTCTTCGCCGTCTTCCTGCTGCTGTGCCTGCTGGTCAATCCGTCGGACGCCAACTGGCTGTGGCGGTTGCCGCCGCTGCTGAAGGATCTGCCGTTCATCATCAACGACACGGTCCAGAACCTGCTCTTCGAGTGGATGCCGATCGAGGTCTACGACCCGACAATCGACGACTACGAGACCAAACCCCTGTTCCGCGAGGTGACCCGGGCGATCTCGAGTACTCTTCTCCTCATCATTGACGCTGTTCGCGAGGTCATGCTTGGCGGCGTCAAGACCATCGTCGCCTTCACGGACTGGAACTTCATCAACGAGAATCCGTGGCTGCGCTGGCCCGCCCTGCCATGGACGGTGATCACGGGCTGGGCCATCCTTCTGGGCTACAGGCTCCAGGGCACCGGGCTGGCGGCCCTTGCAGCCTTCTCAATGGTCTATGTCTCCGTCTTCGGACAGTGGGAACCTTCGATGCAGACGCTCTCGTTCGTGCTGGTGGCGGCACCGGTGTCCGTCTTGCTCGGACTGGGCCTGGGCATCTGGGCCTTCAGGAACAGGGCCGTCGAGGCGGCTCTCAACCCTCTTCTCAATGTGGCCCAGACCATGCCGCACTATTCCTACCTTGTTCCGGTCATCGTCCTCTTCGGGGTCGGGGATCACGCGGCAGCCATCGCCACCATCATCTTTGCCACCCCGCCAATGGTGCGCCTCACGCTGCTCGGCCTGAAGAACGTGCCGGCGGATGTCGTCGAGGCCGGCATCATGAACGGGTGCGGCAGGTTCCAGCTGCTGTTCCGGGTTCTCGTGCCAACCGCCAAGCGCGATGTTCTCATCGGTGTCAACCAGGTGGTGATGCAGTGCCTGGCGATGACCGTGATCGCATCCTTCATCGGCGCCCAGGGCCTGGGATCGAACCTGATGATCGCCCTGAACTCGCTCAAGGTCGGCACCGGCATCGAGATCGGCCTGTGCATCGTGCTGATCGCGGTGGTCCTCGACAGGATGTCGCTGGCCTGGGCGCACAAGCAGACGGACTATTTTGCGGACCTTTCCTTCTTCGAGCGCCACCGCCTGGTGATCATGCTGGTTGCCATTCTGGTGGCGGGGTGTCTGCTTGCCTGGGCGGGGTCGTTCATCTTCGATGACGACCGCAACTACCTCTACATCGTGCCGCACAACAAGGGCATCACGACAGCTCCCTTCTGGCAGGCGGCGGTCGACTGGATTTGGGACACCTTCTTCTTCACCCTGAAGGGTTTCAACGAGTTCCTGATTACCCAGGTGCTCTTCCCGATGCGGGATCTCTATCTCGGCATGCCGGTGGTTGCCACCTTCGTCCTGATGATGGGGACCGCCTTTCTTCTCGACGGTGTGAAGTCCGCACTCGTCGTCGGCGTCTTCCTGCTCTTCATTGCCTTCTCGGAGTACTGGGACAGGGCTCTCATCACGGCCTACATGGCGTCCTTCTCCGTCATGGTGGCGGCCATGGTCGGGCTCGTGGTCGGCACGCTGTGCGCGCAGAACCGTCTGGCGACGAGGGCGGCACTTCTCGTCTGCGACTTCCTGCAGACATTCCCGTCCTTCATCTACCTCATTCCGGTGATCATGCTGTTCGGCATCACCGACACGTCGGTGATCATCGCTTCCGTGGTCTATGCCATGGTCCCGGCCACCCGCTACACGGTGGAGGGGCTGCGCAGCGTGCCCGAGGTGATTCAGGAAGCGGGCACGATGTCGGGTGTCTCGCGCATGCAGAGGCTGGTCCAGATCGAGTTCCCGCTCGCCTTCCCGCACATCATGCTGGGATTGAACCAGACGGTGATCTTCGGCCTCTTCATGGTGATCATCGGCGCCTTCATCGGCACCACCGATCTCGGCCAGCTCATCCTCGGAGCAATATCCGATCCCCGCGGAACCGGCATCGGCCTCACGCTTGGCCTGTGCGTCGCCTTCATCGGCCTTGCCGTCGACCAGATCATCCGCACCTGGGCGGAACGGCGCAAGAAGGAGCTTGATCTCGGCTGACTGTCTCGGAGACAGACGGGCGCCCCACATGGCCAGGCGTTGTGACCACAGCGGTGGCGATTTCGCCTGATCCGCTCGCTTCCGGGTCAGAGTGGCGGCAACAGGCTCTCCCGACTGCCGGCTTCCCTACTTCCAGACTGCTTCGGCGACCCGCATGAAGTTGCCGCCCATGATGGCGCGGACGTCCCGCTCGGAGTACTGGCGCCGGAACAGTTCCTCGGCAAGTTCAAGGATCTGGCCTGGCGCGGCACAGGTGATGTCCGGGCAGTCGTACTGGGCCTTCGGCCAGTAGTCCGTATTGCGTTCGAGGACGCTTCCCAGGCCTTCACCCCCGTCGTCGTCGCTTTCGAAGGCATAGTCGAGGCCGATCCCGACATGCTCGGGTCCGAGGAGATTGACGTAGTGGTCGACATGGTCCGCCATGGTCGTCGTGCGGATGTCGTTGTCGCCGAGAAAGATGCCGATTCCGACAATGCCCACCACACCGCCTGTTGCCGCGCAGGCCTTTGCCTGGTCATCGCGGATATTGCGCTCGTGATCACGCAGCGCCCGGGCGTTGGAGTGCGAGAAGATGCATGGCGCCGTGGAAATCTCCATCGCCTCCATGGTGGATGAGTAACTGGTGTGCGAACAGTCGACGATCATGCCGAGCCTGTTCATCTCGCCGATCACGGCCCTGCCGAACGCTGTCAGGCCGATGTCTTCGTCGTGGCAGCCACCTCCGGCAAGATTGTTCCTGTTGTAGGCGACGAGCATCTGGCGAACGCCCAGATGATGGTACATCTCGACCATGTCCAGAGATCCGTCGAGGGCATTCATCCCTTCAAGATCAAAACTCACCGCGAGATTGCCCGCCTTCCTTGCCGCACGGATTCCGTCGACCGAGGAGACGAGCTCATAGCCGTCGCTGGCGAGAATCCAGCGCCGGAAGGCCGCCAGCGACTTGATCGAATCGCGCCAGTCCATGACATCGTAGCCGACATTGACGCTGAGATAGTGAACGCCTGCTTCCTTCCAGATCCGCAGCTTGCCCAGATCGACACCGGGGTCGGGACCAAAACCTGCGTGATCATCCCAGATGATGGCATCACGAAAGAGCCGTTCCGCCGCCTGTCGCGGATTGTCAGGCATGGCGCTTTCCTCCTCGTTGGAATTTCGCTGTCATCATAGCACCCGAGCGAGGAGTATCGCACCGTGATCGTGCCCGTCTTGATTGTCGGGATGGGGCGGTGTCCACTCGGGCCTGTTGCTTCGTGAAGGAGGACGTCATGTCCGAACCGATCGCAATGGAGTTGATGGGTGAGGTGTGGCCCGCGGCGCAGCCGGGCGCCGATCCCGGTGATCGGGGGACGGCGGCACTGGGATGCCAGGAACCGGTGGAGATCCGCTCCTTCCAGACCATTGTCCTCACCTACACGGTCGGACGCTTCGGCCTCGACGACACGGGCGGCATCAAGGTCGTCCAGCGCTTTGCAAACGATGGAGGACGCTGGCAGACCGACGATCCGGAAGCCATGAACTATTGCACCGCCAGGGCCAGCAACGGCTGTCGCCTGGTGACCCGGGTGGAGCCAGATGGACACCAGAGACCCTGGAACCGCTCGCTCAGGATCATCGTCACCCACGGGTCCATGACCTGCGGTGACCGGATCGAGGTGGTGTTCGGCGATCGTTCGGGCGGATCACCCGGGCTGCGCATGCAGACCTTTACCGAGAGCGCTCACGAGTTCCGGGTGCTTGTCGATGCCTGTGCCACGGGTCACTTCCTGCCCGTAGTCGATCGCCCCTTCGTCAGCGTGGTTCCCGGCGTGGCCGTTTCCTGGCATGTCGTTCTGCCAACAAGACGGCGCCCCGACTCTTCCTTCGCGCTGTCGATCCGGGCGGAGGATGCGTGGAGCAATCCCACCGGCAAGGTGGAGGGGCCACTCCACCTGGTGGCCACCGGAACGATCACCGGTCTCCCGTCCGTCATCGACTGGCCCTCTGGCGAGGAGTTCCTGCGCATCGAAGGCCTTTCCTGCTCGGCCGAAGGCGACGTGGCGGTGAAGCTCTTGTCCGCGGACGGCCGGACACTCGCCACGTCGAACCCTCTGGTAGTGGAGGCGGGCGTTCCGGAGACATTCTGGGGGGATCTCCACGGACAGAGCGGCGAATCCGTCGGGATCAACACGATCGAGGAGTACTTCACGTTCGCCCGAGACCGTGCCTTTCTCGACGTCACCAGCCACCAGGCCAACGATTTCCAGATCAATGACCTGTTCTGGCAGCGCATCAACGATGTTGCCGCCTCCTTCAACGATGACGGACGGTTCGTGGCCTTTCCGGGTTACGAGTGGTCCGGCAACACCTCCATGGGAGGTGACCACAACGTCTTCTTCAGGCACGAGGGACGGGCCATCCGCCGCTCGTCCCATGCGCTGCTTCACGAACGAAACGGATTCGCCAGCGACGTCAACACCTCGGGCGAACTCTTCGAAGCGCTTTCCGGCGAGGATTGCGTGGTCTTCGCCCATATTGGTGGACGACCGGCCGACATCGCGGCGGCCGACGGTGGCGCTCTGCGCACGGCGGTGGAGATCCACTCGAACTGGGGCACCTTCGAGTGGCTGATGGCCGAGAGCTTTTCTCTGGGATATCGTCACGGCCTCGTCTGCAACAGCGATGTGCACAAGGGGCGCCCGGGAGCGTCCCATCCGGGGGCCTCTGAATTCGGCGCCTACGG
>JAJEBJ010000140.1 GCA_022822575.1 Alphaproteobacteria bacterium
CATCGGCTTCAGCCTCGGTGTAATGCTGCTCGCGTCCGAAGTTCCGCAGGTTCTGCGTCAGGAGTTCCCGGCATCGCACCCGCCCGGAATTGTCGTTGAGATCGTTGTGCACGAGATTGGCATACTCGGTGTTGACCCCGGGATCCTTCGCATCCTGATCTTCCCTGACCGGGCCATCGTAGTCCCGGTTGAAGATGTCATGATTGTAGACGAGGGCATCGGTGGCATCGGGGAAGAAATCCAGGAGAAGCTGCTCGATTTCCGGATAGAAGACGCGCTCCACTTCCGCGGCGTCATAGAAGTCGGTGCAGGTGGAATTGAGGTGGGCCAGGGAGACGCCGAGCCGATCCATGCATTCGGGCGTGGTCACCGATGGACCCGGAGAGGTTTCCCCAATCCTGCGGGCATCGCGCACCACCTGGGGAAAATAAAGGGATCGCCTCGAATTGTTCTCTTCCGCCTGGCGCAACAGGTCTGCTTCCCAGCGCCGCGTCGAATCCTGCCAGAGGGCATTCGACGACACGACGGAATAGGACGGATGCTCATAGACGGTGTAGCGCAACGGCAGCACCACGCCACCTTCGGGCGCTTCCATGCCACTGGCGCGAATGTGGTCCATGCACTCGTCCCAAGTGCGGAAACCGGTTCCCCACTTCGTTTCGACGGGACCAGGGGGCGCATCCTCGATCCAGCGGATGAAGGCGTCGACATGGCCCCGGGCAATCTGCTCAAGCGCAGCGTCGATCGCCGCCCCGGTCCCCGCATCGCCATCCCGCTCGAATGATGCAAAGGAGAGGCCACCATTGGCCGCCACCGGCTCAGATTGTCCTCTGGTGATCTCCAGAGACGGCACCCAGGCCGTTCGGGTTCCAAGTCCTTCCATCTGGTCCCTCTCAACGCGTCTGCCGGACAGGTCTACTTTGAACCCATTGAAGGCGGATTCGCAAGTCCCGGGGGACTCCACCGCTGGCAGCAGCGGTCAACAGGGAAGCCTCCCGGTCGTACGGTTCCATGCATCGAAGGTGACAATCGCTTCGTCGGCAAGCAACTGTCGGACGGGAATGCAACGCTGTCCGGAGGCCAGCGCCACCTTACGGTAGACGAGATCGTCGTCGAAGCGACCAGTGCCGCGTCCTCCCCGGTGGGCCTCAGACGCCGCATCATTTCAGCCGGGAACCGTTCAGAAGAACACGTACGTGCGGACCACGATGTTCTTGCGGCAGGGGGCGTCAGGGGGTGCGCCGGGATCGAAGCAGGCGGAGTGGAAAGACCACCTGGAAACGGATCCGTCGGTGATGGAATCGTAACACTTCAGCATGGATATCTCGTTGGGCTTCTGGCGCGGAAACCAGTACCAATCATGGTCAGGGCGATAGGTAAACAGGGTGGTCTCACCGACACGGTCGTCATAGACGCGGTAGTTCGTGATGTAGGGCTGGTCAGCAAAGGAAGGCCAGGCGCACAGGATGAAGGGGTACTGCTCGACGGTCTCGAACGGTTTGGCAAGATTGATCGACATGAACCGGCGCGACATCTTGGCATCGGCTTCAGCCTCGGTGTAATGCTGCTCGCGTCCGAAGTTCCGCAGGTTCTGCGTCAGGAGTTCCCGGCATCGCACCCGCCCGGAATTGTCGTTGAGATCGTTGTGCACGAGATTGACATACCCGGTGTTGACTCCGGGATCCTTCGCATCCTGATCTTCCCTGACCGGGCCATCGTAGTCCCGGTTGAAGATGTCGTGATTGTAGACGAGGGCATCGGTGGCATCGGGAAAGAAATCCAGGAGAAGCCGCTCGATTTCCGGATAGAAGACGCGCTCCACTTCCGCGGCGTCATAGAAGTCGGTGCAGGTGGAATTGAGGTGGGCCAGGGAGACGCCGAGCCGATCCATGCACTCGGGCGTGGTCACCGACAGACCCGGAGAGGTTTCCCCAATCCTGTGGGCATCGCGCAGCACCTGGGGGAAATAGAGGGAACTCCGCCAGATGCTCTCTTCCGCCCGGCGCAACAGGTCTGCTTCCCGGCGCCGTGCCGAATCCTGCCAGAGGAAATTCGACGACACGACAGAATAGGACGGATGCTCGTAGACGGTGTAGCACAACGGCAGCACCACACCGCCATCGGGGGCTTCCATGCCGCCGGCGCGAATGTGGTCCATGCACTCGTTCCACGTGCGGAAACCGGTTCCCCACTTCGTTTCGACGGGACCAGCGGGCGCATCGTCGATCCAGCGAACGAACTCGTCGACATGACCACGGGCAATCTGCTCGAGAGCGGCGTCGATCGCCGCCCCGGTCCCTGCATCACCATCCCGCTCGAGTGATGCAAAGGAGAGACCACCATTGGCAGCCACCGGTACCGGTTGTCCGCTGGTGATCTCCAGAGACGGCACCCAGGCCGTTCGTGTTCCAAGCCCTTCCATCTCGCCCCTCGCAAGGCTTCTGCCGCATGATGCCACTTTGAACCCATCGAAGGCGGATTCGCAAGCTCCACCGCCGGCAGCGGCGGTCAATAGGGAACCTTGCCGGCCGTTCGGCTCCAGGAGTCGAAGGTGCCAATCGCTTCGCCTGCAAGCAGCCGTCGAGTGGGGATGGAACGCTGGGCCATGGCCAGTGCCACTTCGCGGTAGATAAGGTCGTCGTCAAAGCCGATCCGAGCCGCGTCCTCCCTGGTGTTGCCATAGACGATTGCGGAAATTCGCGCCCAGTAGATGGCGGCAAGACACATCGGACAGGGTTCGCAACTCGTGTAGATGACGCACCCGTCCAGCGAAAAGGTGGAGAGCGTGCGGCAAGCGTCGCGGATGGCAACGATCTCGGCATGGGCCGTGGGATCGTGGTCGGTGGTCACGCGATTGGCGCCTTCGCCGACGATCCGGTCATCGCGCACGATGACGGCGCCGAAGGGTCCGCCTTCAAGCGTCGCCACACTTGCGTCAGCAAGGGCGATGGCCCGGCGCATGAAGGCGGCGTCGTCAGGCATCAGCAGTCCTACCGGCTGCGCACATGGCGCGCGCCGATCTCGGGCGCCTTCTCCTCGGCTCCGGCATAGTAGTAGGTGTTCATCTCGCGCAGCATGGCATCGATCTCGAGAAGAGCGGCCGGGTTGAGGTCGAAGACGGGTTCGGGTTCGGGCCTGAAATGACCAAACCCGTCCTCCCCCCTGACAAGCGTTGCATAGTCGGCCTCACCCACCACCTGTCTCATTTCCGGAGTAATGAAGCGCACCGCAAGACCGATACGCCTCGATGCAGACGGGTTCGCCGGAGAGGAATGATAGAGGCTGCCGTGGTGAAGCGACATCTCGCCAGATCTCAGTTCCACGTCGACCGCCTGGTCCTCGTCAACCTCGACCGCCAGTTCCTGACCCCTCGAGAGCTGGTTCGATCCCTGCCAGGTGTCCCGGTGTTCGACCATGCCATGTCGGTGGGATCCCGGTATGAACCGCATGGCGCCGTTGTCCCGGGTCACGTCACCCAGAGCGATCCAGGCCGTGATTTCCCGTGAATCGTCGTCGAGACCCCAGTAGCGCAGGTCCTGGTGCCAGCCGACGAAGTCCGTCGTGTGGGGCTCCTTGATGAAGAAGCCGGCGCTCCACAAGAGTAGGTTGGGGCCCATCAACGACTCGACGGGATCGAGAACGCGGCTGTCCCTCACCAGAGCATGAATCCCTGGCAAAACGAGATGGGGAACATTGAAGGTGTATTGGAAAACGTGGGGCTGATCGCGGGTCCGTTCGAGCAGATCCTCGGTTTCCTGGCGGAGGTCCCCCGCCTCGGTGGATGAGATTGCCGGCACGGGAAAGAGATAACCCTGTTCGCGATAGGCGTCCTCGCGTGCGCGGTCGAGAAATCTCCCTGTCATCTCGTTCTCCCTTCCCTGCCGTGTTTGACCGGCACGCCGAGTACCGGGCGTGATCCTGAAGATCTGGCAGCATGATGGTTGCGTAGAGGTGTGCCGAAAAGGGTTTCCTGATCCGGTCGCCAGACAAACTCCACTTCGTCAGGTGTAGCACCGGTAGTCAGCCAGGGCAGACAGGATCGTTGACACGCCCCGGACTCGGACGCCGACCACTGCCAGGCCTTGCCGGCCCTCTGGAACACCGAACGGGGAATCGACGCACCCCTGGTCGCGAGCCTCCGAGCCTTGAGGAAGGCACAACAGCGTTGACAGCTGACGTGACATGCGGGGTTTGAGAATCGAAGGACTGATGCAGCAGGAAAGCACATCGCAGGTCGGTCCATTGCGGGGTGATTATGCGAACTCAGTCCGCCTGTGTCAGGCGTCGGGCCAACATGTGAGTGTGATGGATGCCACCTCCGGCGAGGGCATCACGGCGTCGCATGCTGGCGTCGACGCGCCTGGCGAACATCTCCTCGCCCAAGGCCTCCTTGAGGGGCCCGGCTTTCGGTCCTCGAACCCATGCCACTTCCCGCCGTGCGGCTTCGAGTGATCGCGCTGTGTCGTCCTTCACGCACGGAGGGCCCAGACCAGCCCGGCTGAACGCCTCCTCGTAAACGACGAGTTGCTCGAAGCGAAAGGTGAGACCATAGGCCTTCATGGCGTCAATCCAGGCATTGTAAAGGTGTGGTGCCGCGTCGGGGCCGGAGGGAACCGTGAAGTCGGCGCAGATCACCTGCCCTCCCGGTAGCAGTACGCGCGCGACCTCGCCAAACAGGGCGGCCTTGTCAGGAATATGACAGACGACATCCTTGGCAAACACGGCATCGAAGGAGGCATCATCAAACGGCAATGGCCCCGGCGTCACATGATGCGTTTCGATCTTCGCAGACAGCCCGGCCCCGGAGATCGTCTCGCGTGCTCGCACAACGAGACCTTCGTCGACATCGATCGATGTCACGTAAGCGGCGCCAAACGTTCCGGCAAGCATGACTGCAGCACCGCCAAGACCACAGCCGATATCGAGTACCGTACGTCCGGCGAGGTCGACGCCATCGAGCAGGGCGGCCATTTCCTCGGCACCGCCAGGCGACAGGAATCCCTTGCCATAGAGCGCCTGCATGCCTTCGACAACATTGGTCGAATACTGGGTAGTCATGACCTCGCATCTCCACGCCACCTGGCAAACGACGCACAATACTGCATGGCGCTCTCACCACCGAACAAGGGGGAATCTGCGCCCGCATCCATCAACTCCAAAGCCCGCGTTCCGTGCCGACAGATGCAACGCGCGCCGGAATCAGTGAACTCCATGGGCGCTGAGTGCATGGCGAGTGAGATGTGCCCAACGGGGACAACACCGCGAGACGCGGGATTCCCGAAGTCGGTCTCAGTCTTACTTCGGCCCGTGCCTCAGGGGCGTACCCTCGCCGGGAAAGCCCTCGTATCGCGGAAGGTCGTCGGCCACTTCCATCCACGCGATACGCTCGGGCTCGAAGGCATGGGCCGTCGGTACCAGCGAGTCGGGCTCGTCGAAGGTGCTGATGTGGAACTCGATGATCGGACCAAGGTCACCACCGTCACCTTCCCATGTCAGTGGCGTTCCACAGTCACCGCAGAAACCGCGACGCACGCCTGGCGATGAATTGTAGTGCCTGCGATCCGCGCCGCTGAAGGTAATCTGCTCGACCCTGTAGCCGGCGAGCGTCACCACGGCAGCACCGTTGTGCTTGCGGCAGCTGTGACAGTGGCAATGAGTCACATCGAAAGGCTCGTCCCTCGCCTCGAAGCGTATGGCGCCGCACATGCAACGCCCGGTTCTCGTCACGGTCATTGTGTCCTCCCCTTCAGATGAGCAATGTCCTTCCAACACCGTTGTACCCGTCTCTTGCCATCGGTCCAGGCACAGGTGCGCCTGGGGGCCCTTCCTGGAATGCGGTCACCGCATAATCGGGGTGTTGGCCCTCCATCGCAACACGGTGTGCTGCCGCATTCAAAATCCGTGTCATCTGATCGATGTTCTCTGGCCCGCCACGTGACACACCAGCTTCCTGCGTTTCCGACAGACCGCAAGGCCATCCCCATGGATGGGCGGTCCGGATCGATCCCCGTTGGTCAACAATGCCTCGGCATCTTCCAAACACCGAAACTGCCAAAATGGATCAATCAGCGATCTGGTGTTCGTTGTCCAACGAGAGCGTCATGAAATGAAGGCTGCATGCCGTTGAACCGGAACCAACGGATGTCAAGTTCTCGCCGAGCCCCCTACACTGACCCTTGCCATGTTCGTTGACCGCAACAGGATGCAACTTAACGCGCGCTTGGGGAACGGGAACATCCAGCCTCCTGGCGAAGCGTCCGAACAGAACATCGCTTCCAAGGGGACTCCAACATGGGAGAACGGGCCCGGATGACCCGCAGCCTTCTGGAAGTCAGGGGACTGCGCACTGTTTTCCGCACGCGCAAGAAGACCGTCCATGCTGTCAACTCGGTGAATTTCGACCTCGACGAAGGCGAGGTTCTGGGCGTCGTCGGCGAATCCGGTTCAGGCAAGTCGGTGACCATGTTGTCGCTCCTGGGTCTTCTGGCGACTCCGCCTGCGGAGATTGCCGGCGGTTCGGTCACCTTCGATGGGCAGGAATTGCTCTCCATGGAGACACCGGACCTGCGCCGGATCTGCGGACGTGACATCGGCTTCGTATTCCAGAATCCGATGACATCGCTCAATCCCGTTCTCACGATCGGTCATCAACTCATGGAGCCGATGCGGCACCATCTGGGGCTGTCGGCCAGGGCGGCCCGGTTCAGGGCCTGTGAACTCCTCGACCTCGTCGGCATTGCCGATGCCGGACGCCGCCTGCGGGATTACCCCCACCAGCTCTCGGGCGGCATGTGCCAGCGAGTGATGATCGCGATGGCGCTCTCCTGCACACCACGCATCCTGATCGCCGACGAACCGACGACGGCTCTCGACGTCACCATTCAGGCGCAGATACTCGAACTGGTCGGCAAGCTCCGGGAACGGTTCGGCATGGCAATCGTGTGGATCTCGCACGATCTCGGCGTCGTTGCTGAAATCGCCGATCGGGTGCTCGTCATGTACGGCGGCAGAATCGTCGAGACCGCACCCGCCGATGACCTGTTTCGCCAGCCCCGGCATCCCTATACCCGGGCCCTTCTCGAGACGGTACCGTCAACCTGTGCAGGCGACAGGGGTCGATTGACAACCATCAGCGGACAGCCACCGACTCTCGTGGCGGCACCGCACTGCTGCGCCTTTGCACCCCGCTGCACCGTGGCGATCACTCGCTGCCATGAGGAGGTGCCGCCTTCCGTTTTCCTTTCAGACCGCCACGAAGCGGCGTGTTTTCTTGCCGACCAGCGCCATGAACCCTGAACTCCTCCGCGTGAAGGATCTCAAGATCCACTTTCCCGTGACCTCCGGCATCCTGCGGCGCACCACCGGCCACGTGCGGGCCGTTGACGGCGTTTCGTTTTCCATCGAGCGTGGCCGGACCCTGGGACTCGTGGGCGAATCGGGTTCCGGAAAGACGACCACCGGACGCGCGCTGCTCCGCCTGGTGGACATCACCTCAGGCACGGTCACCGTGGAGGGCGTCGACGTCACGGCCGCTCGCTCGCGCGAACTGAGACGAATCCGTCCAAGGATGCAAATGATCTTCCAGGACCCCCTTTCGTGCCTCAATCCGCGCCTCAGCGTCGCCGACATCATTGCCGAGCCACTTGACGAGAACGAACAACTGACGCGCCGAGAACGTGCCAGCGCCGTCGGTCAGTTGATGGATGCGGTCGGTCTCCTGCGGGCCTGGGCCAACCGATTCCCCCACGAGTTTTCGGGAGGGCAGTGCCAGCGCATCGGCATCGCACGGGCCCTGGCGCTCAATCCCCAGCTGATCGTTTGCGACGAACCAATCGCCAGCCTCGACTTCTCAGTTCAGGCACAGATCGTGAACCTCCTGAAAGACCTTCAGGAAGAGCACGCATTGACC
>JAJEBJ010000108.1 GCA_022822575.1 Alphaproteobacteria bacterium
ATCGGTTACGTCGCCAACGCAGGTCCGGACCTGCGCACCGTCGCGTTCGAGCGCATTGGCGAGAGTATCGAGGGCCTCGCCCGAGCGCGCAACGAGCAGCAGCCGGGCTCCCTCGGCCGCAAAGCGCCTCGCGCTCGCCGCACCGATTCCCCGACCGGCACCGGTGACGATGACGACCCGTTGCCTGAGTCTCATCGCCCTGACTGCTGGTGCCGCGGCGGTCCTGCCGTGAGGCACGCAGTCGCTGTCGGCGTCTTGGCCATGGTGACGTGATCCTGTATCATCACACGAAAATTCATGCTTCGATGGGAGGAGACTACCAGATGACAGTTCACAACACAGTCAAGCGGAAGAGCGAGAAAAAGACCTGGAACCGGCGCGACGTTCTCAAGACCACGGCCACCGCCGGTGCCGGAATGGCTCTCGGATTTCCCCATATCCGCAACGCCGAAGCCGCGACGCCGACCGTACGCATGCTGATGTGGGAAGACTACATCATTCAGGAAACGGTGACGGAGTTCGAAGAGAAGTACGGTGCGCGCATTGCGCCCCAGTTCTTCGATGGCAATTCCGAGGCCTTCAACAAGATGAAGGCGGGAGGCACCGAGGATTTCGACCTCGTCATGGCGGACGGATTCTGGCCCCGTCTCTATCTGCGTGACGGCCTCATCCAGCCGCTCCGCGAGGATCTCGTACCCAGCCTTCAGAACAGCTTCGACGACTTCAAGCCGGGTGCCTACGACCTGTTGCACGACGAGCCAGGCGGTGCGCTGATCGGCGTCATGAACTGCTGGGGCAGTTACGGCATCACGATGAACTTCGACCACATCGTGGAGGAGGATCGCGATTCGCTGAACGTCATGTTCGACGAAAAGTACGAAGGCCATCTCGCCACCGGGGCGCGCTTCGAGGAGAACATCGCGATGGCCGGCATCCTCGCCGCCACGCAGATGGGAACCACGACAGATGAAAGGCCCGACGGGCAGCCATTCAACCCCTACAAGCTGACCGACGATGAGCTGGCCAGGGCCAAGGAACTTCTCATCAAGCAGAAGGGCCTGCTCGTGACGCGCTACACCGACTACGACGGCCTGCAGCGCCTGATGCGGCCGGGGCTGGTCTGGGCCTCGCCGGAGTTCTCGGAGATCTACCGCCGTCTGACGCGGGCTCGTTGGGCTGGCGAGATTGACTTCGAGGTCGGCCACATGCTGCAGCCCAAGGAAGGCGGCCTCGGCTGGATCGACAGCTGGCAACTCAGTTCGTCGACGACCGACAGCGAGGCAATCGAGCTCGCGCACCACTGGATGAACCACTACATCAGTCGCCAGAGCATGCAGCGCGTCGCCGGCATCGGCGTGGCTCCGTGCTTCGACGTGCGCGATCTTCTTCCCGAAGAGGAGGTCTCACTGCTCATGATGGACCGCACGGCCGAGTTGCGAGGCCTGCACATGTTCGATCAGCCCTCCTCGCCGGAGAAGTGGGAGCGCATCTGGAACGAAGTCGAGGCAGCCTGACCGGGCGACCGATGACGCAGGGCCGGCCCGTCGGCGACGGCCGGCCCCTCTTCCAGGAACGGAATCGGGGCGTGTTCTGCCATGGATGACGCCGTTCTCAGGATCGACCGGGTCACCAAGAGGTTCGGTACGACGACGGCGGTGCGTTCGGTATCAATCGACATTCCGGCCAAGGAGTTTTTCGCCCTTCTCGGACCCAGCGGTTCGGGCAAGACAACCCTGCTGCGCATCATCGCCGGCCTCGAAGTCCCCGACGAGGGGCGCGTCGTCATCAACGGAATCGATGTCACGCGTCAGCCGCCGTACACGCGTGGCATCGGCATGGTCTTCCAGGATTTCATGCTCTTTCCACACAAGCGGGTCGGCGAGAACATCGTCTTTCCCCTGCGCATGCAGGGGCTGTCGCGCGGCGAGCAGGATGAGCGCTTGCGCTGGGCCGTCGACCTGCTCCATCTCGAGGGCCTCGAGGACCGCTATCCCAGCCAGCTGTCGGGAGGCCAACAGCAGCGCGTCGCGCTGGCGCGCGGCCTGATCGCGCGCCCGGTCCTGCTTCTGCTCGACGAGCCGCTGGCCAATCTCGACCGCGAACTGCGCAAGGAGATGGAGGTCGAGGTCAGGCGCTACCAGCTGGAGCTTGAAATTCCGTTCATCTACGTCACGCACAATCAGGAAGAGGCGCTGACCATGTCCGATCGCATCGCGGTCATGAACGAAGGAAGCTTCGAGCAGGTAGCCCCGAAGCACGAGGTCTACACCCATCCCGAAAGCCGCTTCGTGGCGGGCTTCGTCGGTCACTCGAATCGCCTGCACGGCCGCCTTACCGCGTGCGAGAAGGGCCGGGGCATGCTCGACTGGAAGGGGATTGGCGTCGAGGTTCCGGTTCCATCCGGACTGGAGATCGGCGACCAGGTGGAGTGTCTTGTCAAGTGTGAGAAGTTCTCGGTGTGCCGGGTCGACGACACCCGATCGGAATCCGCCACAAACACGATCGACGGCCGGCTTCGGGATGTCATCTTCAAGGGAGCGGGCGTGGACTACCAGGTCGTGGCACCCAACGGCCAGGAGATCACGATCAGCGCGGGCGTGGGCTCAACAGAACTTCAGACAGGTGACGATGTCCGGGTGACGTGGACCGCAAGCGACAGTCACTGTTTCGCCGTGCCGGATGCCGGCCCATGACCGCAACACGCAGCGAAGTCGGGGACGATCGCGGCCGGCTGAGCGAGACACAGAGATTTCTTGCTCTTGGGCTTCCGGGCGCGCTCTTCATCGTCATTTGCCTGTTCCTGCCGATCCTGTCGATCGTCGTCTTCAGCTTCTGGCGTACCGAGGTCTTCGAGATCTATCCCGACTGGAATCTCGACAACTATCGCGTGCTGTTTTCCGAGACGACGTACATGGTCTTCTTGTGGCGCTCTTTCGCCACGGCAATCTGTGTTTCCCTGGCCTGCCTTCTCTACGGTTGGCCGGTGGCGTTTTTCATCGCCCGCTATGGCGGCCGCTATCGCCTGCTGATGATCCTTGCCCTCGCCGGGCCGTTCTTCACGGGCATCATCCTCCGGGTTTCCGCCCTGCAGGGCCTGATGGGTCCGGTCGGGGCCTTCAACATGACCTTGATGACATTCGGCATCGCACCGATCGAGGCCATCATGTTCTCCTGGCTGGCCACGGGAATTGGGCTCTTCTACCTCTACATGCCCTTCATGGTCACGGCCATCTATCTGTCACTGCTCAACTTCGATTTCGAACTGCTTGAGGTGGCGAAGATCAACGGCGCGCGACCCTGGCGCGCCTTCGTGGAAGTGACATGGCCGCTCAACTGGATCGGCACGGCCATTGGCCTCGTCATTGTCTTCGTGCCCTGCATGGCCGCTTCAGTGACCCCGATCTTCCTCGGCGGACCGAACGGCGCGTCGTTCGGTTCGGTACTGGGCAAGCAGTTCGGCGAGACCGGCACCTGGGCCCTCGGTTCGGCCATGGGTGTGGTGCTGTTTGCCGTGTCGTCGGCAATCGTTCTGCTCATGTGGAGGACCATCGACCTCCGGCGCAGCGGCTTCACCGGCAAGGTGGTCTGAGCGTGATGCACACGCTCTCGGCCACCCTCGGGCGTGTCATCTCCGGGACGATGCTGACGTTGCTTTACCTCTTCCTCTACGCGCCCATCGTCTACATCATCTACCAGTCGGTCTCGAAGAACATTGCCTGGCCCTTCCCGTTCAAGTTCTCTCTGCGGGGCTACGAGCTGCTGTGGGTCGGACGCACCTACCATGAGGCGCTGTACAACAGCTTGACGCTTGGTGTGGGAAGCGCCGTCGTCTGCACCTTCTTCGCAACGATCGGCAGCATGGCGGTGCTGAAGTACCGTTCGCGTTGGCGGCGATTCGTCGTCGTGACCTATCTCTGTCCGCTGTTCGTATCGAACCTGCTGATCGGCATTTCCAGCCTCATCTTCAACCGCCAGGTTCTGGACCTTCCGGGCAACATGGGATCGGCCATCGTTGCCATCTCCATCCCAGGAACCGCGTTTGCGTTTCTCATCATGCTCGCACAGATGTCGCGCTACGACTGGCGGTTGGATGACGCCGCGCTGGTGATGGGCGCGCGTCCCTGGCGCTGCTTCTGGGAGGTCACGTTGCCGAATATCTGGCCGGCGATGCTGGGTGCCTTCATCATCAGTTTCATCCTCGCGTTCAACAACCTCGAGATCTCCTTCTACAACCTGGGCGCTACCCAGACGCTGCCGTCGACGGCCTGGGGCTCCCTGCGTCACGGTCTCGGCCCCGAACTGCCGGCGCTGGCGGCGATCGTGAACGGTGTCGTCTTCCTCGCGTTCGCGGTGATGTACCTGCTGATGCGTTACCGCATCGTGAGCTTCGGCCACCGGGAAGGTTAAACTTCAAGCGACGAACTCGGAGAAAACGAACATGGGTTTTGCGGGCAAGGCTGCGGTTGTCGCAGGCGGTGGAGGCATGGGTCTCCAGGTTGCCAGGGATCTGATGGCAGAGGGCGCGCACGTGGCGATTCTCGATCTCAAGGAGCCGCCTGCGGACCTTGCGTCGACAGCAGGGACCGTGACCTACCACCAGGGCGACATCACCGACGAGCCATTCGTGCGCGAGGCCATCGCTCAGATTGCCGAGGCGACCGGCCGCCTCGACTACCTCGTCAACACGACCGGGGTGCTGTGGTTTGACCGCGACCTCTCTTGCGTCGACATCGACATGGCGGTCTGGGACCGCGTGCTTGCAATCAACGTCACTTCCTTTGCCCTGACGGCCCGGCATGCGGTGCCGCGCATGAAGGCCACGGGCGGCGGTGCGATGGTCCACATTGCCTCGACGGATGCGTTGCGGGGCGACGACAAGCCGCAGGACGCCTACGGTGTCGCCAAGGCTGGCATCGTGCGCCTGTCCAAGTCGCTTGCTATCCAGTTCGCTCGCGACGGCATCCGCTCAAACACCGTGCTGCCAGGGCCGGTGCACACGCCCATGCAGGCACGGTGGGACGACAATCCGGAGGCTTTGGCCGCGATCTGTGACCACGTGCCCCTCGGACGAGTGGGTCTGGCCGCCGACATCGCAAGCGCCGTGCTTTTCCTGCTCTCCGACAAGGCAAGCTACATTACCGGCACCGAGCTCGTTGTCGACGGCGGCTGCATGGCAAAACCCTGATCACGCCTGGTCTGAGACACTCAGGCGCCCTCGAAATAGCGCTGGTACTCGAAGCTCGTGATGTGCTGGGCATGCCAGGCCTCGTAGGCAGCAAGTTCGTTTTCACGACTCAGGACGTACTGCCTGTGGAGATCGGGACCCAGAATTTCGCAAGCGATTTCCGAGGCTGCGAACTTGGCCAGGGCCTCGGGCAGCGAACGGTGCAGGGGCCGCTCGCGTTGGGCCTGCTCGGAAGCCCCGGGGACCAGTTCCCAGGGTTCCCAGCGTTCGGCGACCGCTCGAAGGCCAGGACCCACCGTGGCCATCACGGCAAGGTAGGGGTTGGCATCCGAGCCCGCGCAGCGGTGCTCCATTCGGCAGGCCTCGGCGTCGGGTCGCGTGATGGCGCGCACCGGTGCTGTCCGGTTCTCGATACCCCAGTAGATTTCTTCGGGCGACCAGGCGCTGCGGTCCATACGCCGGTAGGAATTCATCGTCGGCCGAAAGATGACATGAAAATCAGCCATCGTTGCAAGCAGGCCGGCACCATAGTGGCACGCCGTTGCCGAGAGCTCGCATTCGGGGTCGTGAAACGCGTTCTTCCCGGTCGTTGCGTCGACCAGGCATTGATGGATGTGGGTGCCTGAGGAGCTTTCACCGCCGGGTCCCTGGAAGCGGGTCATGAAGGTGGCGATGAGACCTCGTTCGAGGCAGAGTTCCTTGAGGCAGTGTTTCGCGCGGGTGATGCCGTCGGCAGCCGCAACCGGTGGCTGAGGCTTCATGGCAAACTCGTACATGCCCCGACCGTACTCAGAGACGAACGAAGCCACCGGATAGTTGAGACTGGCCATCCGTCGCATGAATTCCTGCATGAGCTCCTCGTAACCCGGCGCGCGCAACATGTCGTAGTTGGTGAAACTCTTGCCGTGAGGGCGCAGTTCTGCATATCGCCCCTGCTGGATCAGTTCCTCGTCGTAATGGAACAAGCCGAATTCGATCTCGAAGGCGACCTTGGCTTCGAAACCCATATTGCGGGCCTGGTCCTCAATCAGCTTGAGTCGCCAGCGAAGATCGAGTTCGCAGGCGCTGCCGTCCAGCATGTAGGTGTTGAGCAGGATCGAACAGGCGTTTGGGCGCCAGCCGTGGATCGCGGCCGTGTCCGGATCAGCGAGCGCCTGAATGCTGCCGTAGCCGTTGTCGAGCCAGCAGATGGGAGCATCGAAGACCACGTCGCCGGTCGGTGCGCCATCCGAATGGCTGACATTGTAGAGAATGGCGTTCAACGACTCGCCAGCATCCGACATCTTGAACGGCGCATATTTGGTGCGCAAAAGACCCGTCAGGTCGGGCAGGTGAATCTGGACAAACTCGACACCCCGATCCTGATAGCTGGTACGAATCTCGTCAAACCGCTCGCGCCGATCGGCAATCGCCCTGGCCATGTCCGTCGTCATGTCGCTCTCCGCCACAGGGGAGGATCACGATAGCAGGTTTACTCCCGGTTCTCCGCCGACAGACCCTTGGCGGGCGCTGCAGCGAGCGACTTGCCAACAGCTCATGCACCACGTCCGGGAGCACGAGCCAGTTCGCCGAATCTCATCATTTGGTAACGAAGACCCCGAACCGAGGGATGTTGTTACCAATTGTCCCATTTCAGATGTTTGAGATGTCAATGGTCATACAATGTTCCGCTTTTGGACCCCACCAATCTGACAATGCCATCGGACATCGTTTGTCCCTTCCCCTGTGTCCCGGAGGGCTGCGGATTCTGCCCGTGAGGCAAGTTCGGCCCGCCGCGGAGAAATGGCCGGGTGTCATGCGGAACCGGCTATCGCCACCAGGCGGCATCGGCCGTAGCGGTTCGGGGACCTCAACCCGCGTCAGAGGGGAACCAGGTTCCCGCGTCGTCGCCTGTACCGGCTTCCCTGAAATGCGATCGGGGGATGGCACCATGCCATCCCCCGATCATGAGAAACAGGGGGCGGTGGGTCACCGCCCCCTGGCATTGGTGACTGCCCGTCAGTCGAGCATGGCGTCATGGCGCCCGCGATGATCAAGGGCCTTGTCCAGGCCGACATCCTTGTCGTGGCTGACCGCGGCATCGCATTCGGAATTCTCCGAACGGATCTGACAGGCGTGCCAGATCACCCAGATGGCGACGCCAGCCAGGACGAGGAGCCATTCAATTCCCGGGAAGGGATAGATGGCGCCCAGAGACGCAACATCGGACCAGC
>JAJEBJ010000313.1 GCA_022822575.1 Alphaproteobacteria bacterium
CGTTCCCGAGCCATCCGACGAGGAATGCCACCGCTACTACGGCAACAACCGGAAACGTTTTCGCAGCCCGGATCTGGTGGAAGCGGCACACATCCTCTTCGCCGCAACGCCCGACGATGCCGATGGGCGCACGGAGAAGGAAGCCGAGGCACAGCGCGCCATCGACACCCTGAGTGCAACTCCCGAACGCTTCGGTGAACTGGCGCGGGCCCACTCGGCCTGCGATTCACGTCACAACGACGGCAGGCTTGGCCAGGTGTCGCGTGGCGACACCGTGCCCGAACTCGAGACCTTTCTCTTCAACCTGGAGGAGGGCCAGCTCTCGCCCGTGCCGGTCAAAAGCCGCTACGGGATCCATGTCGTGCGCGTCGACAAGCGGGTTCCCGGGCGTCAGCTCCCCTTTGAGGCCGTCGCCGACAAGGTTGCCGATTACCTGAAGGAGGCGTCCTGGCGCCGCGCCTTCCGGCAGTACGTCCAGCTTCTGGCAGGCAACGCCAGCATCCAGGGCTTCCAGATCGCCGCCGCGGACACGCCCCTCGTCCAGTAACCAGCGGCCCATGTCCCACGAACGGTCCGCGTCGAGTGGTCACATCCTGCCCCGCGATCCGCCCTCACCCGTATCCGCCAGCTTCAATAGCCGTCATGCGGTGAGCCCCATCTTGAAGAACGGCGACCGCACCACTTGGCCGGTGTCCGGTGGCGGGGCCGCTTCCTTGGTGGTAGCGTCCGCCGGGCAAGGACGAACGGTCCTGGCTCGGACCATGTTCGCCAGGGTCTCAGGAATCTCCCGGACATCACCTTAACCCGGTCAGAATTCCGTTCGGGGAGCGGCACAGTCCATGTTGAGAAGCAGTGAATTCGTGCCGCTGGTGGCCCTGCTCATGTCGCTGTCGGCGCTCTCGACCGATGCCATGCTGCCAGCGCTGCCTGAAATCGGCTCCGATCTCGGAGCCGTCGCACGCAACGACGTGCAGTACATCATCACCGCCCTATTCCTCGGCATGGGCATCGGACCCCTTCTCTTCGGACCGCTGTCGGACTGCATCGGGCGCAAGAGTTCCATTCTCATCGGTCTGGCGCTCTTCATGGCCGGCTGCGTCATCTCGATCGTCGCCACGGAATTCTGGGTCATGATCGCCGGACGCGTGCTCCAGGGAGTGGGGGCGGCCTCACCCCGTGTCGTCTCCATGGCCCTGGTGCGTGACCAGTACGAGGGACGCCTGATGGCGCGTATCCTGTCCTTCGTGATGGCTGTCTTCATCACCGTCCCCATGGTGGCCCCGGCCATGGGACAGGGAATTCTGCTCGTCGCCGACTGGCGAACCATCTTTGCCGCTCTCTTCGTCGTGGCGGGCATCGCCGGCCTGTGGCTCCTGATCCGCCAGCCGGAAACCCTGCCCCGCCAGCATCGCCTGCCGTTCTCGTTGACAGCGGTCATGAGATCGGCCGCCATGGTGGTGCGAACCCGCCAGGCGCTCGCCTACACACTGGCACAGGGCTGCGCCTTCGCTCCCTTTGTCGCCTATCTCAGCACCGCACAGCAGATCTTTCAGGTGACGTACGGGGTCGGCCTCCTCTTTCCACTCTACTTCGCGGGCCTCGCCCTTTCCTTCGGTGTCACCGTTCTCATCAACGGTCATCTCGTCATGCGCTACGGCATGCTCCGCCTCTCCGTGATCGCAAGCGTCATCGTGGCGGTCAGCGCCGCCGCCACCTGGGGACTGCTCTTCAGCTTCGATGGCGTTCCGCCGCTGTGGCTCTTCCTGGCATCGCTATTGCTGGTCTTCGGCGGGGTGGGGCTGCTCTTCGGCAACCTCAACGCCCTCGCCATGCAGCCCCTGGGCAACATCGCCGGTGTCGGGGCGGCCATCGTCACGTTGATCTCGACTCTCGTGGCCGTGCCCCTGGGAGGACTGATCGGCTACCTCTACGACGGCACTCTCTTCGTTCTCATGGGTTCCTTCGCCCTCTCGGGCGCGGCAGCCCTCGCCGCCATCGCCTGGGGGGCGCGCCGCCTGTGAGCCGTCCGAACGGACTCCAGGACGATCGCCCCGCCAGGGGCCCCTCGCCCGTTCTCAGTTTCAAGGGATTTCCTTGATCTCCCATGGGAAACGACTCTGCCATTGTCCTCCTGCTCGCGCACCGGCGCATTCTTCGCAATTCGCCTGGAGTCGCACTGACAATTGGCATTCACGTGACCGTGCCGTCGTTGCGGTCGGCCGGATTGTGGCCTGAAGGTCGAGATCATGTCGCAAGAGCACTCATTGCCGGGGCTCCATCTCGCTCGTATGAAATCCGGAAACAGAGGAATTCATGACCTGCACCGATCCGTCTCCCGTCACCAGGCGCCGCCAGCGGCAGGGCTTTGTGCGTGTTGAGGTCAAGGTCCGGAAAGACGACGCTTTGCTCGTACGGAACGTCGCCACAGCGTTCATCGATCCCGAGCGAGAGACCAAAGCGCGCGCCATTCTGCGCGAGAAGCTCGTCACACCGCGCTCCGGCGGGCTCAAGGCGCTGCTGGCCTCGGCGCCACTTAAGGGGATTGACCTTGAACGGTCGCGCAATGTCGGGCGTGACGCCGACCTGCGACGTTCCTGATCGTCACGAACATCGTCTCTGAGGTGCACCGGGGGGGACGACGTAGTGGAACGGCGTCGCCGAGCATGATGTGTGGCCCAGTCCATCCATAGGTGCTGTGCGAGATCCGAAAGGCGCTTGCCGACACCAATGACTTCATCGTTCTCGCGGCCGGGGACGAACTGCGCTGCCGTGCGGTTCTCGCGACTATCTCGCTCAGCGAACCGAAGAGGCGAGCACGTTGAACGCCTGTTCCTTCGATCGGGTGCTTCTTACATCTTCCTCATCGATGCTGCGCGGTGATTGCGGCGTGACTCTCGAGAATTCGTTTCATTTGGTTTGAAACGCATTTGCAAAATTTCCACTTTCAGTCTTGTTTTCACTGCCTTATCCGTTTCACGGTATCAGGCTCGCGTCTTGCACCGGACTCGTCAATGACTCGTCTGGCCTCAAGCATGCTGCCGCAACGGGTCTGTATTCGATCCTGCTCGCATACCGCATTGCGGCATCAGCGCGTGCCAACCTGCTTCTTCTGCTCCGATCCGCCTCGTCTCGCGTGTCGCCCACGAACCGTGGGTCGGACAAGTTGGCGGTCGGCAGTTGCGCTATGCGCGGCCAGGTGCATCCATCCCGGCGGCTTGCGCTGCAGCGGCCAACGCCTGGTCCAGGGTCGCGAGGGGCAGCCGCATGCGTAGCGCGAGTTCCAGATACATTGCATCGTAGATGGAAAGACCATGTTCGCTGGCGAGATCGAGCGCCGGACCCCACACGCGGGATGCGGACACCGGATCGATGTCAATCGGCAGCGCCTCCAGGCTGGCACACACAGCGGGCCACTCGTCCGCGCGGATGCGACCGCGTTTGGTGGCCGCGAGCAACACGCTTCCAATCTCGACCGGCCAGAGGGATGGGACGAAAGCGCGGTCGTCGATGAGCGAGTCCCGTAAACGGGCCGTCGCTTCGGTCGCCTCGTCAGGGAACACCCATGCCATGGCGACGGAGCAATCAAGGACGAATGGCATCAGTACCTGCGTGCTTCTTCGATGATCCGGCGTACCGAGATCCCTCCGAGGCTGTGGGTTTCCTGGAATGCCCTCAGGGTGTCGATCGCGCTCTGCACCTTGGCGGAGCTGCGCGGCCGGAACGGGATCAGCTCCGCGACCGGGCGGCTGTGCCTGGTGATGACGAAGCGCTCTCCCGCCTCGACGCGCTGGAGCAACTGAGGCAAATGGGTCTTGGCCTCGAATGCACCGATCTCTGACACGGCACGCACCTCCTGAGGGGACTCTGCTTGATTAAACCAGTCACAGACTGGTCTAAACCTGACTCACGGTCAAGCGGGGAAACACGATGCAGTGCGAGGACGTTCCGGGAATCAGCAGATCCAGACTCACGGTGCCGGGCCGGACGAGTTCGCGACTGGAAGCGACAATCAATGATCCTCTAGATGAACGCGGTGACCAGCGTGGTCGCCCTGGAGTGTCTGCTCGACGACGGAGAGCGACGATTGGTCGCAATGTTGTTGCCCGAAGCCGGAGTGGTGCACACTTCGGGGATTCAGCGATGGACCTTGCGCCAGCCAGCCATGAGGAGGCCGTCTCGCGCGGAGTATCGCCTCAACGTGCGGGCGGTGTCAGACGGCGAAGTACTCGCGCATCAGGTCTTGGTAGCTGTCACAGCGGCGGCCGCAAGGGCGCACCAACCGGGCAAGAACGCCGCACGATTCAGTTCAGAGGTCTGCCAAAGGGAGTTCACGCCGCAAACGGGACTGGGACTGTCGCGGTCCGAAGTCCAGCTACTGCTCACGACGGACAAGTTCGACCTGGCAAAGGGAAATCGGAAAAGGAAACCGAAAATCTCCTGGCATCCGGAATGGATGCTGCTCGAGGCAGCTGGGCTCGGACAAGTCGTGGAACGTCTCGACGACCCGGAAGAAGGTTTCACCGTCCGTTTCGACCAATCGTCGATAGTAGTCCCCGTACTGCTGTCTCTCGCCATCGAAATCGCATTGAAAGCACTGCAGTGGAACGAACGGGATGGCAGGCAACCAGCCCAAACGCACGACCTGCTACTCCTGTTCAAGGGCCTGAAAAAGGACACGCGCGAACGAATTGAAGCAAACATGCCCGAGGTTCCGGGCATGTTTCTCGAACAGCTGCACCGGCCGGGGATAAGGACCGCGTTGTCCAGAGCCAGGAGAGTCTTCGTCGACTGGAGATACCTGTACGAACACCCAGGGCTCATCGTCGACACCGCTGATCTTCAGACCGCCCTGAAAGCCATTCTGGACGTGCACCCTGTCCGGGTCATACGGGGTCCGACACTCGGAAACCAACAGCACCGCCAGTAATCGACGAGAAAACCGGCAATCCGCAGAACACAGCCTGCACGGATGGCTTGCAACTCACACCCGTCCACCCGCAGGCACTCCCCTCCTGGTTCCGTCAGGAGGACGCAGAATGCCGCCCGCCGGGAGCATTTCCATGATCGATCGTGCGACACGCAAGAGGGCTTGGAGAACCGGGTAGACAGGCAATCCCGTGACGCTTCATGATGGGCGTTCACACGAACACCGGGAGTCCACCCCATGACCCTCGTTGCGGAACGGCCCAGGACCGCCCACGACCTCATTGCGGAGGGCGGGCCGATCAGGAAGAAGGCGACATTCACCAGTTTCGAGGAGTCGACGGTCGAGGACTGGGCTGCGATCGAAAAGTACGGCGCCCATGAACCCTCCCGGGTTCTGGAGCTGTGCCTCGAGCATCTCGACATGCTGCGTGCGCCCGATCACGTCTATCCCGTCGACCGCTACGAACACAGCCTGCAGACCGCCAGCCGCGCGTGGCGCGACGGGCACGATGACGACGACGAGATGATCGCCGCCGCCCTGCTTCACGATATCGGCGACTTCTTCGCCCGCGAAAACCACGGCGAATTCTGTGCCGCCATTCTCAAGCCCTACGTGCGGCCTGAAGTCTACTGGATCGTCAAGTACCACGAGATGTTCCAGGGTTATCACTTCTTCCATCATCTCGGCGGAAACAGGAACGCGAGGGAGTCGCTCCGCGGCCACCCGCACTTCGAGGCCTGCCGGAAGTTCTGTGACGACTATGACCAGGCTGCCTTCGACCCGAACTACGACACCATGCCGCTCGAGGCCTTCATGCCTGCACTCAACCGGGTCTTCGAGAAACCCCTCCGCCAGGTCAATGATCGGGTCCAGGACGACTGACGAATCATTATTCGGTCCCGGGCGCATGCACCGGTTGCGCGAGACCGGACGGAACCGACGAAGCGCCCGCCTGGGAGAACAGCGTCACCAGGGATCGTGCAACTGGCAAGCAGGGTCCACCGCCCATTCCCGACGGTCTGACGAGTCAAGCCACCACGCGTCCAGCCTTCGCGCCATGCATGGCAGAGAGCACGGTTCGTGCCACGCTGACGCGATGGCTTTCAACGGCATGCATCGAATGACATTCTGCGACACCCGCCCGGTATCCGGTTTCGCGCTGCTGCAGGTGACTGGCGGATCAGGCGGTCTAGCGAAGCCGTAGCGGGCAGTGCGACATCCCCAGTGGCGACGGCACGGCACTCGCGGTCTGAAGGAGCAACATCGATCCGGATGGGCCGGCAGTCGGGGTCGACTGCGATGCTGGTATCCTCCGAACAATCTCCGCTTGTCCCAGCGGACGTCATCCGCGCACGAATGCCTCCCGTGGATCACAGGGACGAGCTACGCGAACTCCACGGGCAGGGTCCGCGGGCCGCGCACGGCGCCGACGGACCAGCGCACGTCGCCCGCGACCCGATAGTCCGGGATGCGCTTGAGCCACTCCTCGATGGCGACCTGCATTTCCATGCGCGCCAGGTGGGAGCCAACGCAACGGTGGATACCCAGGCCGAAGGCACAGTGACGGTTCTCCCGACGGTCGAGCACGACCCTGTCGGCGTCCGGAAACATCGCAGGATCGCGGTTGGCCGCCGGAAAGCACAGCAGCACCATCTCTCCCTTCTTCATCGGACAACCGCCCAGCTCGACATCCTTCTTGACCTCGCGCGCCATGGTGACCGGCGAATAGGCGCGCAGCAGTTCCTCGATCGCCGTCGGCATCAGCCTCGGCTCCTCGATCAGGCGCTGCCGGTCGTCCGGGTGCCTTGCGAGATGCAGGATCGAGGCACCGATTGCGCTCCAGGTCGTATCGATTCCGGCGACCATCAGCAGCGTGAGCGTACCAAGCACATGCCTTTCCTCGAACGGCACGCCGTTCAGGGAGCCGTCCATCATCAACCGGATGAGGTCCGGCACGGGCCCTTCCGGATCGGCCTCCGTCCGACCCTTCTTCCTGAGAGCGATGTGGTGACGAAAGTAATCCCGCATCTCCTTGGTTGCGCTGCTGTTGAGCTCGTCGTCGGAAGCGCCGACTTCCAGAATCTCGTGGATCCACCGGATGAACAGGTGGCTGTCCCGGACCGGCACGCCGAGCATGTAGGCGATGATCCGCACCGGGATGTGGCGGGCGTACTGCTGGGCGGCATCGCAACGGCCGGCGGCGATGAATTTGTCGATGAGCGTACTGCAGATACGGCGCGTCAAAGGCTGCAGCTTGCCGACTTCCTGCGGCGTGAAGAAGGGCAGCAGCACCTGCTTGTGCGACTTGTGCTCCGGTGGGTCGGAGGTGATCGGCGGCGCCGGCAGCGGCGGGTCGTCGAACTTGCGGTCGCGCAGGACGGCACGGCGTGAGGAGAAGTGCTTGGTATCTTGGGCGATTGCCCTGACGTCTTCGTAGCGGGTCGGCAGCCAGGCGCCCTCGAAGCGTTCGGTCCGCGCCATCGGACCCTCGCGCAATGCGTCCCAAATCGGGAAGGGGTCATCGCGCCAGCGCGCATCCAGATGGTCCCAGTCGGTGCACCAGTCCGTGACCGGCGACCGTTCGACCGTCGGATGGCTGCCCTGACCGGAACCCGGGCAGGCAAGCGCGTCAGCGTCCGCTTCGGCGCGCGGTCCGACACCCGATCCGGACTTGCCGTCGCTCATCCGGCGTTCTCCACAATCCGAACGGCGTACTCTGGGCAGTTGGCTGCAGCGAGCCGTGCCGTGCCTTCCATTCCCGGCGGCACGATACCGTCGGCCACCGCCATCGCATTGCCGAATTCGTCCAGATCAAACAATTCTGGCGCCAGCGCATGACAGCGACCGTGTCCCTCACAGCAGTCCCGATCGATCCGCACTTTCATGGCCCGCTTTCCTTGCCGGCTGTCCGTACCCATACATGGTCCGTCGTCCGGAAGGAAAAGAAAAGGGATTTATATAGGAAAGTCACCAAGATCACCCTGACTTCCGGGCGTTCACGAGGGATGATGCGCGTGTGGTTTGGGGTCGCCTGCCCCGCCCCACCAAACGGCCAATGGAGGGCCGACCGCGCATGGCGCAGGATACTCGCGAATATCGGCAAGTCACCTATTGCGACGGCTCATGCCGGCGGGAAACGGGCCGGTTGCAGGGACGCGTGAAACCACAGCATGAAGGTCCTGATCGAGTGAACCGGTACGCCGGTGGCCTCGCGGACATCGGCAGCATAGGGGTCCATGTTCGTGCATTCGAGCACCACGGCGCCAAGG
>JAJEBJ010000001.1 GCA_022822575.1 Alphaproteobacteria bacterium
CGATGATGTCTTCGCCGCCATTCGTGCCTGGCCCGACATGCGCGATGAACTGATCGACCTCCTCGACATTCTCAACGATCGCACGCGCACCCTTGCCCAGCCGCTCGATGCGCCTGGTGCGATTCCACTTGCCAGCCACGCCACCTACGCGCAGGTGGAGATCATGGCGGCGCACGATCTTGTCGACGCCAAGGGCGTCCTCAAGCGGATACGGGAAGGTGTTTTCTGGGACAGGACGACCGACACGGATCTTCTGTTCATCACCCTGGAAAAGTCGGAAAAGGACTATGCGCCGTCAGTTCGCTATGACGACTACCCTGTCGCGCCGCACCTCTTCCACTGGGAGACCCAGAATTCGACATCGCCCGAGTCCGACACCGGCCGCCGGTACATCACAGGAAGCGGAAAGGTTGTTCTCTTCGTTCGCGAACGCAAGCGCGATGAGAGAGGGGCGACGCGGCCCTATCACTGTCTTGGATACGCCAGCTGCCGGCGCCACGAGTCATCGCGGCCAATGAAGATCGTCTGGGAACTCGAGCGCCCGATGCCGGGCTGGCTCTACCAGGCCGGCAAGGTCGTTGCCGGTTGACGATCGCGTCACGCCAGCCCGGGCACCAGGTTCATGTGGATGACCCGCCACGTGGCCTCGTGGCGGGGTGTCGACGTGTAGTGATCGATGCGGGTCACGGAGAGATTCTCGGTTGCGAACCGGAGCGACCTTTCGGGATCAAGCCCCAGAGCCAGCCCCAGGGCTGCGCGAATGGTGCCGCCGTGGGCGACGGCAATGATGTCCTCACCGGCCCATTCCTCCGTCAGCCGATGGATCACCGCGGTGACGCGATCACAGAGATCGGCAAAGCTCTCGCCATTGGGCGGAGTGGTGGTGGCCGGGGCAAGCCAGAAGCGATGGGCCGGCGCCGAGGCGGCGAATTCCTCGTATCTCTTGCCGTGCCAGTCACCGAAGTCCTGTTCGCCAAGTCCGGTTTCGACTTCGGGACGGATTGTCCTCTTGCCCGCTGAGGCAATGCTGCGGGCTGTCTGCCGGGTGCGCCGGAGGTGGCTCGTCACCCAGCGCGCCTCCTGCGGAAGCAGGACCGAAAGCGCCAGAAAGCTCTCGAGGTCGTCGGTGTCCGCGTTGGGATCGGTGGCACCGTAGATTCGCCCACCGGTTTCGGTGACCGGAGCATGACGCACCCACCACCAGCGTGTCTCGGTCATGTCACCGCCACGGCGCCGGCAAGGATGCCGATTTCCGAAACCTGCTGGATGGAACCCAGAACGTCACCGGTCTTGCCCCCCAGGACCGTCATCGCCAGCCATCCCACCATGCATGCGGCGATGCCGCCTGCGGCCAGCGCCGCGATCCACGCCCAGGGAAAGAGGAGCACCAGGGCAAGGAAGGCGCCGACGATGAGGGCGATCAGCACCTGATCGAATTCCGGTTCACCCGCTCCGGCCGCCATTCCGTCATCCCTGGCAGCCGGCATCGTGCGCATCGCCACCACCATGAAGGCCCGGGAGAGGGCGGCGGCGACGACGAGCGCCGCCAGGACGTCCATGTCGTTCTGAAAGTCCGCCACGGCGGCAACGCGGGCGCCGAAGACGATGATGAGGGCCATAACGCCGAAAGCGCCGATACGGCTGTCGCGCATGACGGCGAGCCGTCTCTCCCGGTCCTCATGTGCGCCAAGACCGTCCGCCAGGTCCGCCAGGCCGTCTTCGTGGAGACCACGGGTGAGAACCAGCATGGCAACGACGCAGACGATCGCCGCCAGGACCGGTCCGAGACCGAGCCAGCCGGCGACGATGTAGAAGAGTGCGCCGACAAGACCGATGGCCGCTCCGACCACGGGAAACATTGCGACGCACTGGGCGAGCGGTCGATCATGTCCGTCGCCTGCCGGAATCAGGGTCAGGAACTGTGTGGCAGCCGCCAGACTGGCGGCGAGCCCGGGTTTTTCCTGGTGGTCCGGCATGGTGGTGCTTATCGGATTGTTGGCAGATGAGGTCAAGGGTAAGAAGGACGCGAGCTGCCGACGGTTTCCGGATCCACCATGATCTCCGCCCTTGCCGATATCAGGAACCTGTTGCGGGACCTCCCGCCCCCTGACGCAGACGCTGCCGCCGGAGCGGCGGCGCGGAATGACCGGCTGACAAAGCCCCCGGGATCACTCGGCAGGCTGGAGGAACTGGCTGTCTGGATGGCTTCCTGGCAGGGGGGTCATCCACCGCGGGCCAGCAATGTCACCTGCATGGTGTTTGCTGGCAACCACGGCGTGACGGTGCAGGGAGTGTCAGCCTTTCCCGCTGACGTCACTGAGCAGATGGTGGCCAACTTCGCTGCCGGGGGCGCAGGCATCAACCAGCTGGCCCGATCGCTCGACGCCCGTCTCAAGGTGGTGCCATTGTCACTCGAGCGGCCTACCGGAGACATTTCCCGGGAACCGGCGATGACCGAAGCCGAGACCTGCGATGCCTTCAGGACGGGTTTCGAAACGGTGCA
>JAJEBJ010000318.1 GCA_022822575.1 Alphaproteobacteria bacterium
CGGGTCTCCGTGAACGACTTCATCATCCGGGCGCTTGCACTGGCCCTGCGAGACATTCCGGACGCCAATGTTCAGTGGGGAGGCGATGTCATACGGCGCTTTGCCCATGTCGATCTTTCCGTAGCCGTAGCCGTCGATGGCGGGCTTGTGACCCCGGTCATCCGCGATGCCGCCTCCCGGGGGCTCCTGGACATCGCAACCACCATGCGGGATCTCGTCGAGCGCGCGCGCGCCGGCAAGCTCATGCCTGAGGAGTACCAGGGCGGCAGTTTCACCCTGTCGAATCTCGGCATGTACGGAATCAGGGACTTCGATGCCGTGATCAATCCGCCACAGGCCGGTATTCTGGCAGTGGGTGCAGGCTATCCGCGGCCGGTGGCAAGGGATGGAGCGCTCGCCGTGGCAACCCTGATGAGCACGACGCTTTCGGCCGATCACCGGGTCATCGACGGTGCAGTCGGCGCGGCTTTGCTGAACGCCTTCAGGAACTTCATCGAATCACCGTTTACCCTCATCCTGTAGAGGAACGCCTGATGACCCAGTCGCGTTACGACATCCTTGTTCTCGGTGGGGGTCCGGGAGGATATGTTGCCGCCATCCGTGCCGCGCAGCTCGGAATGTCGGTCGCTGTCATCGAACGCGACCATCTGGGCGGCGTGTGTCTTAACTGGGGATGTATCCCGACGAAGGCGCTTCTGCGTTCAGCAGAGGTGATGCGCCTGGCGCGTCATGGCGATGCCTTCGGCCTCGACATTGATAACCCGCGCTTCGACATTGGTGCCGTGGTCGGGCGGAGTCGCGAAGTAGCTGACCGTCTATCGCGGGGCGTCAGACACCTGCTCTCCAAACACAGTGTGACGATTGTCGAAGGCGAGGGACGACTGGCGGGACCGGGACAGGTCCGCGTCGGCGAGAGCCTGCTGGAGGGCGGTCACATCATTCTTGCTACGGGGGCGCGACCCCGGGAGCTGGACAACGTGAAGGCCGACGAAAGGGTCATCTGGACCTATCGCAAGGCCATGGTGCCCGAGGCCATGCCGGCTTCAGTCATCGTCATCGGTTCGGGCGCCATCGGAATCGAGTTCGCCAGCTTCTACCGAGACATGGGAGCCGAGGTCAGGGTGATCGAGGTGGTCGACCGCATTCTTCCGTCGGAAGACGAAGAAATATCATCAATCGCTCGCAAATCATTCCAGAAACAGGGTATCGACGTTCATACGGGAAGCGTGGTGCAAGAGGTCACCACATCAGAGGACGGCGCTTTGGTTCATGTCACGGATGATGCGGGCGAGGAACACATGCACACTGCCGAACGGGTCATCCTCGCCGTCGGCATCATCGGCAATACGGAGAATCTTGGGCTCGAGGGCACCGGGGTCACCGTCTCGGGGGGCCATGTCGACGTCAACAGATGGCTTGAAACCGGAGAAGAGGGAGTTCTCGCCATCGGTGATCTTGCCGGTCCGCCCTGGCTTGCCCACAAGGCCAGTCACGAGGGCATCATCGCCGTCGAGAGGATTGCCGGTCTTGACCATGTCGAACCACTCGACACCGGCAACATTCCAGGCTGCACCTACTGCCATCCGCAAATTGCCAGCATCGGCCTCACGGAAGCCGCCGCCCGCGACGCCGGGCATGCCGTCCGCGTCGGACGCTTTCCGTTCCTTGGCAACGGCAAGGCCATTGCCCTGGGCGACGACGATGGCATGGTCAAGACTGTCTTTGACGCAGATACCGGCGAACTCCTTGGCGCCCACATGATCGGCGCCGAAGTCACGGAGCTGATCCATGGATTTGCCATAGCCCGCACGCTTGAAACCACCGAGGCTGAACTCATGAGCACGGTCTTTCCCCATCCGACCCTCTCGGAAATGATGGGCGAATCGGTGCTCGAGGCCTACGGCCGTGCCCTCCATATCTGACGTGTCATGACCAGGCTCTCCCGTTTACAGCCCGTTCGCGAACGCCACCCGGAAAAGGCGTGGCGGGACCCTGTCGCCGTTCCCCGCAAACCAAAGTGGATCAGGGCCCGGGCGCCGGGGTCACCGGACTACCACGCGACGCGCCAGCTCGTCCGCAAGGCGAGGCTGACGACAGTGTGCGAGGAAGCCGCCTGTCCCAACATCGGGGAGTGCTGGTCGAAACGGCATGTCACCGTCATGATCCTCGGTGATATCTGCACACGGGGCTGCACATTCTGCAATGTCACCACGGGCCGGCCCGGTCCGGTGGATGAAGATGAGCCACGGCGTCTGGCGCAGGCCATCCGCGACCTTGGCCTCAGGCACGTGGTCATCACCTCGGTGGACAGGGATGATCTCGATGACGGAGGGGCAGGACAGTTCGTCGCTTGCATCAACGAGATACGCCGGGTGTCTCCCGCCACGACCATCGAGGTTCTGACTCCCGATTTCCTGCGCAAGGAGGGGGCGATCGAACAGGTCGTCGCGGCGCGTCCCGACGTCCTGAACCACAACCTGGAGACCGTTCCCCGGCTCTATCGCGAGGTGCGGCCCGGTTCGCGATACTTCGCCTCCCTCAACCTTCTGTGGCGCGTCAAGGAGATCGATCCAGGGATCTTTACCAAGTCGGGTCTGATGGTGGGACTTGGCGAGACCAGGGACGAAGTCATGCAGGTCATGGACGACATGCGCCAGGCGGATGTCGATTTCCTGACGGTTGGACAGTACCTGCAACCCACGCCACGCCACCATGCCATCGACCGTTTCTGGAGACCCGAGGAGTTCCAGGAACTGGAGACAATCGCTCTTGCCAGGGGCTTTCTCATGGTGAGCGCCAGTCCGCTCACTCGGTCATCCCATCATGCTGACAGGGACTTTGCCATCATGCAGGCGCGCCGCCATGCCGGGGGCTGAGCGTGGCCCGGCATCGCGAACAGAAACTGCTGCCTTGGACGGCTGAACAGCTCTACAGCCTGGTCGCGGATGTCGGCCGATACCCCGAGTTTCTTCCCTGGTGCGTGGCGGCGCGAATCACCAGGCGCGACGGCAATGCCTTCTGGGCCGACCTTGTGATCGGCTTTCGCCTCATCCGGGAACGCTACACCTCCAGAGTGACTCTGGTTCCCGGTCGGGAGATCCACACGGCCTGCACATCGGGGCCCTTCCGGAAGATGGAGGGAAGCTGGCGATTCGTTCCCCGGGACGATGGGGGGTGTCTCGTCGAATTCGCCATCGAATTCGAGTTCAACTCGCGTCTCCTGCAACGGACCATCGGAGCCCTCTACCTTGAGGCCTCCCGGCGTCTCGTGCGTTCCTTTGAAGACCGGGCCCGCGTCCTCTACGGACCGGCATTCACGGACGAAGACAGCCTGCGATGAGCATCAGGGCATCGCGTACCGAGGCCATTCTGACGGCGTGACGCCCGATGTCGCCGTAGCGGTGTTCCGTAACCACGATATCCGCGTCTGCCACCGCTGCCATGAAGACAAGACCCGCTGGCTTGGCCCGGGAATCGCTGCCCGGACCGGCAACTCCGGTGATGGCGACCCCGGCACGGTCCGGATGGCGGTGGCGGATGCCTTCGACCATGGCCCGCGCGACCTCCCTGCTGACCGCACCATGTGTCCGAATGAGGGGGGCAGGCACCCCGAGAAGCGCAGTCTTGGAGGAGCACGAATAGGTCACGTATCCGCAATCGACAACGTCGGAGGAACCGGCAACGGCCGTCAGCGATCCGGCGAGCAGGCCTCCGGTGCAGGACTCGGCTGTGACAACCATCATTCCGCGTTGCCGACAGGCGTCCAGGACGCGCCCGGCAGCATCAAGAATCGCCGCATCAAACATCAACCCATCCTGTCTGGGAGAATGCCCAGACACACGCCGCCGCTGCAGCACCTGCGGCAACGTCGTCCATCATGACACCCCAGGCGCCTCCGAGGCGCCGCTCGATCAAGCGAATGGGTCCAGGTTTCCAGATGTCAAAGAGCCGGAAGAGAACGAAAGAGAGAATCCACAGGACGGGAGAAAGCATGGCCGGGATGAGGGCAAGAAACTGACCGCACGCCTCATCGATTACAATGGCGCCGTGGTCCGGGTCGGCTCCCGACTCCATTGCGGCGGCAAATTGCCTGACGGCAAAAAGACCCGCCACGAGGAGGAAGAGCGATGCCGCAAGAAGCGCCCACGGTCCGCCATACCACATGACAAGGAAGGCAGGCGGCAGGGAGGCCAGGGAGCCCAGGGTTCCAGGCATGGGACGAAGGAACCCCACGCCTCCCAGGGTCACCACCCAGGGCGCAACTCCCTTCAACTCCGGATTGCGGCGCATGTCACGGCAACGGGCGACGAATGGTGACGGTGGCCGCGGCCGCGATACCCTCGCAGCGACCCAGGAAACCGAGACCGTCAGTGGACGTGACCTTGATGTTGACCCGCGGTTCCCCAACGTCAAGAAGACCCGCCACGCTGTGGCGCATCGCCCCCTGGTGTGGCGCGAGGCGCGGCTTCTGGCACATCAGGGTGATGTCGGCATGAAGCAGGGTTGCACAGCGTTCCGCCATCAGATTCCGTGCTACATCGACGAGGTCGCCCGAGGGACGTCCCCGCCAACTGGCATCGTTCACAGGGAAATGCTGTCCGAGATCACCGCATCCAAGCGCCCCGAGAATGGCGTCGACCAGGGCGTGCAACCCGACATCGCCATCCGTGTTGCCTTCAAGGGTGCGGTCGTGGTCGACGCGCACACCGCACAGCATGACATGATCACCGGTCACGAGGGCATGGGCATCATAGCCCGTGCCGGTGGAGACTTCAGTCTGGTTGCAGGACAATGCGAAATCCTCATCGTGCGTGATCTTGATGTTCGCCCTGTCGCCATTGATGGCGATGACGGTCATGCCGGCGGCTTCGGCAACGGCGGAATCATCGGTTAACGTGCGTCCGTGTGCCTGCTCATGGGCAGCCAGAATTCCGGCATAGGGAAATCCCTGGGGCGTCTGCGCACAGACAAGCCGATCCCTGTCGGCGGTTCCCGTCACTTCGTTGCCTGAACGGTACTTCACGGTATCGGTGATGTCGGTTACCGGAATGACGCCGCATCGGCCTTTCAGGAGGCTCTGCACGATCTGTTCGAGAAGGTGGTCGCTGACAAAGGGTCGCGCCGCATCATGAACGAGAACAAATTCCGGTGCGTGAACACGCAGGGCCTTGAGACCATTCAGCACCGACTCCTGGCGCGTGGCGCCGCCATGTACGGCAGGGAGAAGATCGAGCCCGGCGACAGCCTCCTCGTGAAGGGCCTCGAAGTCGGGATGAATGACGGCAAGAATCGGATGAATCGCCGGGTATGCAGCAAATCGACTGAGCGACCAGCGGATGAGCGGTTGGCCATTCAGGGGCTGGTACTGCTTTGGAACCGGCCCGCCCACGCGCTCGCCCCGGCCACCCGCCACGACGACAGCAGCAATCGAATGCGCCGACATGCCCATGCCGGCAACCTAGCGCGTTCACGCTGTCCGTAAAACCGCCCGCAACCGGTTCTTCCTGGCGCGAGCGGGATTGCGGCGATCGGGTGAATTGGCGAGGATACGGGCATGATCTTCTGGCATCATCTGGTTCCTGTCCTGCTGGTTCCGGCAGGTGTGCTGCCCTTCCTGGGTCGCTTCGATAAGGGGCTGCACTTCTGGGGTGCCTTCGGCCTGGCCACGCTCGCCGCCACGGCATGGACGGCCGCCCAGTTCAGCCAATCATGGTCGACCGGGTTCGGACCCGCCATCTGGCTGACGGTGTCCGCCTGTTTGATGCTCTTTCTCGTCCTTTCCCTCCTGGTCCCGGAGTTCTGGCGGTTAGGAGCCATCCTCGGTCCCTGGATCCTCATCATGGCGATTATGGCTCTCGCCTGGAACCAGGCAGAAGCGACCCGGTCTTCGGAAATTGGCTCAGTTTCTGACTGGATCGGAGTTCACGTGGTCCTGTCGGTCTCCACCTATGTGTTCCTCACCATGGCGGCAATCGCAGGCCTCGCCGTCATTCTCCAGGAACGCTCCCTCAAGCGGCGCAAACCGGGCCGGCTCACGTCATCGCTGCCATCCCTGGCCGATTGTGAACGGCTCGAGATCCGCCTGCTGGTGACAAGCGAGATCATCCTTGCCGCCGGGATCGCAACAGGCCTGGCAGCCACCTCGACGGGGGATGCCGTCACTGGCATGAGCCACAAGATCGTTTTCACAGTTGCCGCCTTCGCCGTCATTGCCATGCTGCTTTTGGCGCGCCAGCTTTGGGGAACACGAGGCCGAAAGGCGGCGCGCCTGGTGCTGACCGGCTATCTTCTGATGACCCTCGCCTATCCCGGGGTCAAGTTCGTCACGGATGTCATCATCGGATAGGAGCGGGTGGCAGGGTGCATGTCGCAGACGCCGTCTGTATGATGCTGGGGCTGATTTCGGGGGCTCCACCCTAATCCATGAGTCTCGAGACGACCGGCGGTCACGCTCCACAACCGGAAGCGATGCATTCCCCGGGTAACCCGATCAGGACGATGCTGATCAGACTGTTCGGCTGGTTCCGCAAGCCGACCGGACGATGGTCGCGCAGCCGGATCGTAAACGTGGTTCTTGCGGTGACGGCGGTGCTGTCCGGCCTGGCGACCTACGGGGCGCTCACGGGTTCGGGACCATTTGAACCGGACCAGAACACCCTCATCGTTCTCCTGAATGTCGACCTCGCCTTGCTGCTTGCCTTTGCCGTCATCATCATCCGCCGCCTGGCGGACATGTGGTCACAACGCCGGGAGGGGATGGCAGGTTCAAGACTGCAGGCAAGACTGGTCGCCACCTTTGGTCTGGCAGCAACCATCCCCGCTGTGCTCATCGGCGTATCGTCGGCGATCTTCTTCAACATGGGCATTGACTCCTGGTTCAATGAACGAGTCCAGACTGCGATTGCCCAGTCGACCAGAGTTGCTGATGCCTACCTGGAAGAACACCGCATTACCCTTGGATCCGGCGCGCTGGCACTCGCCCGCGACTTTCACCTCTATGTGCCGAAGTCAGGCGGAAGCATGGAGGAGTTTGCGGCCTACCTTGAGGACCGGGCGAGTGTGAGAGGCATCTCGGAATGGGTCGTGTTGAGCAGTCTTGGCCAGATCATCATGCAGGGCACTCTTTCCACTGGCCTCAGCCTTGAGCCTCTCACGTCTCACGAGATCGAACGCGCCGATGCCGGTGATGCCGTCATTCTGAAATCAAGCGCCCGGGACAGGGTACGCGCTCTCGTCAGCCTCAGCCGGGGCAGCACGTACCTGCTGGCGGGAAGCAGCGTTGACCCTGACGTCATCGAAAGCACCAGGAAGGTCTCCGCGGTCGCTTCCTCCTATAGAAAACTCGCTCTCGAGCGCACCAGCCTGCAGCTGACCTTCTCTCTCTTCTATGCCGTCGCTGCCCTTCTCCTGCTGTTTGTTGCGGTGTGGTTCGCCCTGCAGCTTGCCTCGCGCCTGGTGGGCCCGGTTGTGGCGCTGGCCAATGCCGCCGAGAAAATCCGCCAGGACGATCTCTCAGTGCGGGTGTCCCTGAGCGGACGGTCCGATGAACTCTCCCTGCTTGGTCAGGCCTTCAACCGCATGGCCGACCGGATTGCCGAACAGCGTCATGCTCTGGTGGAAGCCAACAAGGATCTCGAGGGACGGCGACGGTTCACCGAATCGGTCCTTTCCGGCGTCAGTGCCGGTGTCATCGGTCTTGATGACACCGGGGTCGTGGAGCTGGTGAACCGCCGGGCGCTGGATTTGCTCAATGTGACCGAGGACGACCTCGTCGGTGCGAGTCTCATCGATACCATGCCGGAGGCTGGCGACATTCTCGAGCAGGCCATGAAGGCACGCGCGGCATCGGGCAGCGTCGATCTGGATAGCAAGGCCGGTTTGCGACGACTCTTCGTGCGTATCGGCAATGTCGAGGGTGACAGGGAAGGGTCCGTGCGACGCGGCGGTTTCGTGATGACCATCGACGACGTCACGCCGCTCGTGCTCGCGCAGCGCAAGGCTGCTTGGAGTGACGTGGCCTTGCGGGTGGCCCATGAAATCAAGAATCCCCTGACACCCATCACGCTGTCCGCCGAGCGTCTGGAACGCAAGTTTGCGGGCACCATCACGGAGTCGCCCGAGGTGTTCCGGGAACTCACCGACACCATCAAGCGGCAGGCGATGCACATGACCCACGTGGTCGACGAGTTCTCCCGCCACGCGAGGATGCCGACGCTCATCATGTCTCCGGAAAGTGCCGTCGACATTGTCGAGAAGGCCATTCGGCTTCAAGAGATCTCCGATACGCGCGTCATCTTCGAGCGCATCTATCCCGAGATCCCGCCGGTGATTCACTGTGATGGCGACATGATCTGTGCTGCAATCTTCAACATCGTCAAGAACGCAGCGGAGGCCTTTCGCATGGACGATGTGGAGAGGGCGGAAGGCGACATCGTGAGGACCACCGTTGCGGAGGAGGGTGGATGGTGTGTTATCAAGATCGAGGACAATGGTCCTGGCTTCCCTGTTGAACGCCCCGAGACTCTCTTCGAACCGCATGAATCCCATGGCAAGGATGATGGCTACGGCCTCGGTCTGACGATCGCCCGATCGACGATCAGGGATCACAGAGGAGACCTCGTATTGCAGAACAGGAAGGAAGGCGGTGCATCGGTGATCCTGTCATTGCCTATGGAACGGAAAGACGGCTGATGAAGCACGACATCCTCGTCGTCGATGACGAGCGCGACATCCGCCGCGCCCTGGCCGATGTTCTCGAAGATGAGGGCTACCAGGTACGCACGGCGTCTGACCCCGATTCCGCCGACGCCACAATTGCCGAACAGGTTCCGTCCCTGGTGATTCTCGATATCTGGTTTCGCGGTGCACGGCGCGATGGTGTCGATCTGTTGCGAGACTACGTTGCCCACCATCCCTTCATGCCCATCATCATGATCAGCGGTCACGGCACCATCACCACGGCCGTCAAGTGCACCAGGATCGGCGCATACGACTTCATCGAAAAGCCGCTTCAGACCGACAAGGTGCTCCTCGTGGTCAAGCGGGCGCTCGACGAGGCGAGACTGCGTCGCGAGAACGAAGAACTGCGCCGCTCCACCCGTATCCTCGACGATCTCGTCGGCGAGTCACGCGCAATGGCGCAGCTGCGTGAAGCTATTTCCCGGGTTGCGCCCACCGGGAGCAGGGTCCTGATCACCGGTCCGGCAGGTTCGGGCAAGGAACTGGTGGCGCGGCACATTCACCAGCAGTCGCCGCGCGCCAATGGCCCGTTCGTTGCCATCAATGCCGCCACCATGGAACCCGAAAGAGTGGAGGAAGAACTCTTCGGGCGGGAGACCCGGACATCGCCAGGTACGCCGGTCATCACCCACGGGGTGTTCGAGCGCGCCAACGGCGGCACGTTGTTCCTCGACAACGTTCCGGACATGCCGCTTGCCACACAGGGCAAGATCCTGAGGGCGCTTCAGGAACAGGTCTTCACCAGACTGGGTGGCGACACGTCGGTCAGGGCTGATGTGCGGGTTCTCACATCCGCCAGCGGCAACATCACCGCGGCGGTGCAGTCGGGCCACTTCCGTGAGGATCTCTACTATCGCCTGAATGTCGTGTCGATCAACGTCCCGGCACTCTCGGAAAGGCGCGAGGATGTGGCACCACTGTCGCAGTACTTCATCAGGCGCGCCGTGTGTCAGCAGGGTCTCAGCGCCCGGACACTGACAGGAGATGCCGAAATGGCTCTGCTGATGGCCAACTGGCCAGGCAACGTACGACAGTTGCGCAACGTGATCGAATCCCTGCTGATCATGACACCGGAGGGCGAGAACGGGGCCATCACGGCGGACATGCTGCCCGGTGAAGTGAGGCAGGCCAGCCCGGCGCCGGTCCTGTTTCACGATTCCAGCGAGGTGATGTCTCTCGGACTGCGCGAGGCGCGGGCGGCCTTCGAACGCAAGTACCTGTTGACCCAGTTGGCGCGCTTCGGCAACAACATTTCGCGGACGGCCGCGGCGGTCGGCATGGAGCGGTCCGCATTGCACCGGAAACTGAGAGCACTGGGTGTCAGCGTCACGGAACGCGACACCGGAGGCTGAATGCCATGCGTGTCATTGTCTGTGGAGCCGGGCAGGTCGGCTACAACATTGCCCGCAGACTGGCTGCAGAAGCCAACGATGTCACGGTGATCGACAACGACGCATCACGCATCGCCCGCGTGACGGAGAACATTGACGCGAAAGGGCTGGTGGGATTCGCCGCCCATCCGCCAGTGCTCCAGCGTGCCGGCGCCGAAGATGCAGACATGCTGATCGCCGTCACCTATGCCGACGAGGTCAACATGATTGCCTGCCAGGTGGCGCATTCCATCTTCAACGTACCCACAAAGATCGCCAGGGTGCGCCACCAGTCCTATCTCGATCTCGCGTGGAGCAGTCTCTACAGCCGGGATCACATGCCGATCAATGTCATCATCTCGCCGGAAATCGAGGTGGCGCGTGCCATCATCAGGCGCCTCGAGGTGCCTGGCGCTCTCGATATCGTGCCCATGGCCAATGATCGGGTGCGCGCCATTGCCGTGCGGTGCCTTGCCGACTGCCCGGTTCTTGACACGCCGCTGGAGGAACTCGCGGAACTCTTTCCCAACCTCAAGGTCTTTGTGGTCGGCATCGTACGCCATGGCGAACTGTTCATCCCGACGGGCCGGACGGAGATGCGTGCGGGGGACGTCGTCTACTTTGTCACGTCGACCGATCACATGCACCGGTCGATGTCCGTCTTTGGACACGAGGAACCCGAAGCCCGTCGAGTGATCATCATCGGCGGCGGAAACATCGGCCTCTACGTTGCGCGCGAGATCGAAAAACACCACGCCGACGTGCGTTGCAAGGTCATCGAGATCAATGAGAGCCGGGCCCGGGAGATCGCCGACCAGTTGACACGGACAACGGTGCTGCTCGGCGATGCACTGGAACGCAAGCTCCTCGAGGAGGCCGGCGCCGGAGACGTCGAGACAATGGTTGCCGTTTCCAATGATGACGAGGTCAACATTCTCTCGTCGCTCCTCGCCAAGCGGTTGGGTGCCAAACGGGCCATCACATTGGTCAATTCGGAGAGCTATGACCCGCTGGTCGAGGACCTTGGCGTCGATTCGGTAGTCAATCCGAGGGGGTCCACAGTCTCGACGATCCTCCAGCACATACGCCGTGGCCGTGTTCGCAGCGTCTACAGCATTCACGAGGGGGCTGGTGAGTTCATTGAGGCGGAAGCCCTTGAGACGACCCGGATCACGAACCGCAGAATACGTGACATTCACCTAGCCAAAGGCATCCTTATCGGTTCCATCATTCGCGGCCAGGAGGTCATTGTTCCCGACGGCGACACGCGAATCCAGGTAGGTGACCGTGTGGTTCTGTTCACCAGCACCAACCTGATGAGCAAGGTCGAAAAACTCCTCTCCGTGGGTCTCGAGTTCTTCTGATATGTCCCGCATCGCCTATGTCAATGGCCGGTACAGCGCCCACTCCCGGGCCAGCGTTCATATCGATGACCGCGCCCACACGTTTGCCGACGGTGTCTACGAGGTCATTCTTGTGGTGAACCGCCACATGATCGACCTCGAGGATCATTTCCGGCGCCTGGATCGCTCGCTCTGCGAACTCGACATTCCCCGACCGATGACGGGGCGTGTGCTCACCCACATCATGAACCGGACGATTCACCTGAACAGGGTGGTGGACGGTATCGTCTATCTCCAGATCAGTCGCGGTGCGGCGCCCCGCAACCACGTCTTCGACAACGCGTCCCTGACACCAGGCGTCGTCTGCACAGCGCGGCGCCTGGACGTGCCGGCAACGTCCCGTGACGTATCCGGGGTTGAGGTCATCACGCTCCCCGACACGCGATGGACACGTGTCGACATCAAGAGCGTCTCCCTTCTTCCCAATGTCCTGGCGCGCACAAGGGCGGCCGGGCGAGGGGCTTACGAGGCCTGGCTCGTCGACGGGGAAGGTTTCGTGACCGAATGCGCTGCCTCCAATGCCTGGATCGTTGACTCCAGCGGACGTCTTGTGACCCGCCCGGTCGCTGACGGGATCCTGCGGGGCATCACCCGTGAACGGCTGATGACCCTGGCACGCGAGTTGTCCATCGAGGTTGTCGAACGTCCTTTCAGCGTGGCCGAGGCGAAACAGGCCCGCGAAGCTTTCCTGACCAGCACCACCTCTCTCGTCAAGGCCGTCTCGCGCATCGATGAGACGGTCGTCGGCAACGGTCATCCCGGACACGTGACCTGCCGGTTGCTCGACGCCTATCTCGACTTCGCGCGCCACCAGGCGGGGTTTCCTGATGGCCATTCGCGTGTAGTCTTGGGATGAACGGCAAGGGGCCGCGATCCTCCGGGATCGGGGCGCATGCCAAGGCTCAGCATACAGGACACCGGTATCATGGCACAGGCGAAGCAACAAAACCTCCAGGACACGTTCCTCAATGCAATCCGCAAGTCGAAGGTGCCGGTGACGGTTTATCTCGTAAACGGCGTGAAACTGCAGGGCATCATCACCTGGTTCGACAGTTTCTGCCTGCTCCTGCGCCGGGACGGTCATTCGCAGCTCATCTACAAGCACGCCGTGTCGACTGTCATGCCGGAGGGTATGGTGAACCTGCAGATCGCCGGTGAAGGAGAAACGGATGACGATGCCTGAGGCATCGCGCGAAGGCGCCGTCACGCGAACCAGCGTCATTCATCCCTCGCTTGACG
>JAJEBJ010000268.1 GCA_022822575.1 Alphaproteobacteria bacterium
CTCGCACAGCTGGATGGGGTTCGTTGCCTACACCTTCGATGAGATCCCGCACATCGGCATGCATGACGGCGTCTGGTTCGCGACCGGCTACTGCGGGTCCGGCGTTGCCTGGGCGAGCTATCTCGGCCATCGCCTGGGCCACAAGGTCCTGGGCAACGCCGAGGGCAAGACGGCCTTCGACGACATGGCCTTTCCGACCCGTCCGCTCTACACAGGCCGACCCTGGTTCCTCGGTTTTGCCCTCGCCTGGCACAAGACGATGGACCGCTGGGGTCCCTGACGCAGTGGAAAGCCGCCAGCCAAGCGGATAGGGTCCGAGCCCATGTACTTCGACCGTCGCCTGTGGACCTTCACCGAAGGGGTGCGCGGCCGCATGGCGTTCTCCGTCATCGTCGGCCTCGCCGCGGCCTGCGTCGGTGTCGCCCGCCTTGCGCTGCTGGGCTGGCTGATCGCCATGGTGTTCGAGGGCCGCCCCTTCGCGGACCTCATCGTGCCGATCGCCATCGTCGGCGGCGTGATGGTGGCCCGCGGCCTCCTCGAATACGTGCGCGTCATGGTCGCCCACGAGACGGCGGCCCGCGTCCAGATCGCCATCCGCAAGAGGATCTATGACAAGGCCGTGATCCTGGGACCCGCCTGGTTCGGCCAGCAGCGCACCGGGGACGTGGTGCTCTCGGTGGTCGACGGCGTGGAACAGCTCGAGACCTATTTCGGCGAGTTCCTTCCCACCCTCTTGATCGCCATCGTCACCCCGGTCGCCATCTTCGCCTTCGTCGCCTTTCTCGACCTGCCGGTCGCCTCCGTCCTCGTCACCGGCGCCGTCCTCGCCCTCGTCCTGCCGATGGCCTTCCACCGCCTCGACTACCAGGCGAGCATCAACCGCTCCCGGGCCTACGGCGAGTTCGGCGCCGAGTTCCTCGATGCCGTGCAGGGCCTCGCCACGCTCAAGGCCTTCGGCCAGAGCACGGCACGGGCCATCGCCCTGGCGGCAAAGGCGAAGGCCCTCGCCTTCGGCACCCTGTGGGTGACGGCGGTGAATTCGCTGGGCCGCGGCATCACCGATGCCTCGATCGCCATCGCCGCGGCCGCCGCACTCGGTTACGGCGCCTGGCGCGTCGAGGCCGGCCTCATGGAGCTTTCCACCCTCCTCATCGTGCTGATGATGGGCGTCGAACTCTTCCGCCCCCTGCGCGACATGCGCACCCAGCTCCACACCGGCATGCTCGGCCAGTCAGCGACCGAGGCGATCTTCCGGGTCCTCGACGCCAGCCCCCTCGTCAACGAACCCGCCACCCCCGAACACGCACAAGACGACCCCACCATCTCACAGGGCCTTGCCTTCGAGGACGTCACGTTCACCTACCCGGGCGAGGCAGACACCACCCACGAGAGTCTCTCATTCTCCCTCAAGAAGGGAGAGAGCGTCGGCGTCGTCGGACCGTCAGGCGCCGGCAAGTCCTCGATCGTGCGCCTTCTGCTACGGTTCTGGGACCCGGAGAAGGGCTCCATCACGATCGGCGGCCGCGACATCCGGACCATGACGACAGACGATCTCCGCCGGAGAATCGCGGTCGTCAACCAGGACACCTACCTCTTTCACGGCACCGTCGAGGACAACCTGAAGTTCGGCAAGCCCGACGCGACCGAAGAAGAGATGGAGGAAGCCTGCCGCCTCGCCAACGCCCACGATTTCATCTCGGTCCTGCCGTCCGGCTATCAGACCGTGGTCGGGGAACGCGGCATCAGGCTCTCCGGCGGCCAGCGCCAGAGGATCGCCATCGCCCGCGCCGTCCTGCGCGATGCGCCCATCCTCGTTCTCGACGAGGCGCTCTCGGCCGTCGATGCCGAGAACGAGGCGGTCATCCAGCAGGCGCTCTTCCGCCTCATGCAGGACCGCACGACCCTCATCCTCGCCCACCGCCTCTCGAGCGTCATCCGGGCCGACAGGATCCTCGTCCTCGACGATGGCAGGGTCGTCGAGGAGGGCCCCCACGATGACCTGATGGAGCGTCGCGGCGTCTACTGGACGCTCATGCACGAACAGGCCTCCGCGCCGGCGGCCAGAAGCGACGACTTCATCGCGCCCGACGACGTCACCTCGGCAGACAGGGACCGGGATCTCGCGGCCCGGGCCGCCGCCGAGGCCGAACCGACGCACGGCATCCTGCGGGCCGAGGGCCTGGGCTGGGCCGGGGCGGCGGAGGTCCTTCTCTCCTTCGTCTCCAGCGAGCGCCTGCGGCTTTTCCTCACCTTCATCTTCGGCGTCAGCCGCGTCGTCAGCTTCATCGGCGTGGGCGTGTTCTCCGCCCTCGTGGTGGCGCGCATTGCCAACGGGGAGGACTGGTCAGGGCTCCTGGTCTGGCTTGCCATTGCTGCGCCGCTCGCCGGTATCCTGCACTGGCTCGAATCGTGGTTTGCCCACGACATGGCGTTTCGCCTGCTGGCGCGCATGCGGATCAGGCTCTTCGACAAGATCGACAGCCTGGCGCCCGCCTACCTCCTGCGCCGGCGCACCGGCGATCTCTCGGCCATGGCGACCCAGGACATCGAGACCATCGAATCGTTCTATGCCCACACCGTGGCGCCGGCCTTCGTGGCGGTGCTGACGCCGGCCATCGTGATCGGCGTCCTGGTGTCGTTCGGCTGGCCCATGGCGGTCGCCCTCGTCCCCTTCCTCGCCATCGTCGCGCTCTCTCCGGTCATGCTGCGCGGCCGCCTCGACCGGCTGGGCTCCCAGGCCCGCGAGGCCCTGGGCGAACTCAATGCCTTCACCGCCGATTCGATCCAGGGACTGGGCGAGATTCTGGCCTTCCGCCAGATCCGCGAACGCCGCGACAGCTTCATCACCATCGCCAGCGCGGTCTACCGGGCACGCCTCCCCTTCTTCCGCGACCTCACGGTCCAGATGGCCATCCTCGAGGTGGCGACGGGCCTCGGCGGCCTTGCGATTATCGTCACAGGCGCCGCCATGGTGACCTCGGGCACCCTCGACGGCAGCCTCCTTCCCTTCTTCACGCTCTTGGCCATGGCGTCCTTCCTGCCGGTGAGCGAGATCGCCCACGTCGGCCGCCAGCTCGCCGATACCCTGGGCGCCGCACGGCGCCTCCACGCGGTCGACCGCGAGCCCGTCACCATCGCCGACGGACCGGGCATCGACACCACACGCACGAGCGGCGGCGCGGCGATCACCCTGGAACACGTCTCCTACACCTATCCAGGCCGCATCGAGCCCGCCGTCGCAGACGTCGACCTCGCAATTCCGGCAGGCTCCACGGTCGCCCTCGTCGGCCCCAGCGGTGCCGGCAAGACGACCATGGCCCACCTCCTGATGCGCTTCTGGGACTGCGACGAAGGCCGCATCACCCTCGATGGCGACGACATCAAGGACTACAAACTCGATGACCTGAGATCCCACACCGCCCTCGTCGCCCAGGACACCTTCCTCTTCAACGACACCCTCAAAGCCAACATCCTCATCGCCCGCCCGGACGCCAGCGATGATGACCTCAAAGACGCAATCGCCAACGCCTCACTCGACGATGTCGTCTCAAGCTTGAGAGACGGTCTCGACACTCGCCTGGGAGAGCGTGGCGCCCGCCTGTCCGGCGGCCAGCGCCAGCGCGTCGCCATCGCCCGCGCATTCCTGAAAGACGCCCCGATCCTCATTCTCGACGAGGCGACAAGCCATCTCGATGCCGTCAACGAGATGGCGGTCCGCCGCGCCCTCACCAGGCTCATGACCGACCGCACCACCCTCGTCATCGCCCATCGCCTCTCCACCATCCGCAACGCCGACATCATCGTCGCCATGGAGAACGGCCGCATAGTCGAGCAGGGAAGCCACGACGACCTCGCCTCCGGCGACGGCCTCTACTCCCGTCTCGTCAGACATCAGATGGCCACTGCCCGCGCCGCCTGACAACCCCCCCGTCAGACTTTCATTCTGACCAG
>JAJEBJ010000013.1 GCA_022822575.1 Alphaproteobacteria bacterium
TCAGCAGCATCGCGGTCGTCGCCAGCGCCTCGCCTGCAAGGTCTCGGCTGGTTTCGGTCCCCAGAAGACCCTGGGCTTCGTCCACCGCACGCCCGAGGAACTGCGGGACGAACAGCTGGAAGAAACCAGCGGCGAGCGCCGCGACGATGCCAAGCACCATGCGCCAGCGATTGCGGAACGCCATGGCCGTGATTCGCCACAGCACCCCGGCGTCAACCCGCGAAACATCGATGTTGTAGCGGCCGTCGAACTCGATATCGACGCGACGCCTGGTCCGGGTCCTGCTTAAGGCCATGCACGTGTTGTCTTGAACGTCAACCGATCGGGCCACGGTCAGTCTGCCACCGGAGCCTTTCGCACCTCGCACTTTACTATGCCGCTACATCATCTGACAATCCCAATGGCCTGGCCGCCCCCAGCGGTCTCGTCACCGCTGAACAGGCCACACCACCGAGGGCAGTATGCCTCCAGAAACCGACACAGGCGGGCAGGACCGTTACAGCGCACGCTGCATCACCAGCATCCACGAAGTCGGACGGGACGAGTGGGACCGTCTTGCCGGCACGGACAATCCCTTTGTTCTCCATGACTTTCTCGCCTGTCTCGAAGACAGCGGTTCCGCGTCTCCCGAAACGGGTTGGGGCCCTGCACATGTTCTTCTCGAGGACTCCCGCCAACAACTCGTCGGTGCGGCTCCCGCCTGGTTCAAGAACCACTCGATGGGCGAATATGTCTTCGATCAGGGGCTGGCCGACGCCTTCGAACGCGCCGGAGGCCAGTACTACCCCAAACTCCTCGTCGCGGTGCCCTTCACTCCGGTGACCGGGCCGAGACTGCTCATCGGAGACATGGATGCCGCGGGACGCGAAGAGCGGCAGCGGGCTCTGGCATCCGCCATTGTCGGCCTGGCGAGAAACGCAGGAGTCTCCTCGGCCCACATCAACTTCCTGACACCGGGCGAATCGCGCGTGGTCTCCCCCCTCGGGTTCCTCCAGCGGACCGGAATCCAGTTCCACTGGGAGAACAGGGGATATGCGTCCTTCGACGGATTTCTGGCCAGCCTGTCCTCGCGCAAGCGCAAGGCCATCCGGCGCGAGCGCCGCGAGATTGCAGCCAGTGACATCTCCATCCACCGGTTGACCGGCGAGGCGCTGAACAGCGAGATCTGGGATGCATTCTACGGCTTCTACCGCGATACAGGGCACCGCAAGTGGGGCATCCCCTACCTCACCCGCGCCTTCTTCGAGCAACTCGGCCAACGCATGTCCGACAACGTCGTCCTCATCATGTGCAGACGGGATGGCCACTGGATCGCCGGCGCCCTCAACGTCAGGGGCTCATCAACACTCTTCGGCCGCTACTGGGGCTGCATCGAGGATCACCGGATGCTTCACTTCGAGTGCTGCTACTACCAGGCGATCGAGCATGCCATCTGCAACGGACTCGCCCGGGTCGAGGCCGGCGCCCAGGGCGGCCACAAGATCCAGCGTGGCTACATGCCGGTCACCACCCACTCATCCCACTGGTTTGCCAATCGTAGCATGCACGACGCCGTGTCGCGTTACTTTGCCGAAGAGGGTCACCACATCGGGGAGCAGGCCGACTACATCGAACGGGAACTGTCACCCTTCCGGCAAGTCTGACCCGCGACCTCCTGGCGCCTTTGCCGGTACGCCATCACCCCTGTCCGTGAGGAACTCCCTCACCTGCAAGTCGAAACCGAGGGTGTCGTCGTCGGTCACGATCACGGTGACATGCCCGCCGCCGACCAGATCGCCGAACAGAAGCTCGTCGGCCAGCGGCTTCTTGACATGCTCCTGGATCACGCGCGCCAGGGGCCTGGCGCCGTAGGTCTCGTCATAACCGTTGCGGCAGAGCCACTCCCTGGCCTCTGAAGACAGCGAGATCGAGACCTTGCGTTCGGCGAGCTGTGTCCCGAGTTCGCCGATGAACTTGTCGACGACATGGCCGACAGTCTCGCGAGTCAGCGACGAGAAGGAGACAATCGCATCAAGGCGGTTCCGGAATTCTGGCGTGAACAGCTTCTCGATGGCCTCCACGTCTTCACCCTGGCGCGTCGCCCTGCCGAATCCCATGGGTGATCTCGCAAGTTCACTGGCTCCCACATTCGTCGTCATGATGATGATGACGTTCCTGAAGTCGACCTTCTTGCCGTTGTGATCGGTCAGCTTGCCGTAATCCATCACCTGGAGGAGGACATTGAAGAGGTCCGGGTGGGCCTTCTCGATTTCGTCGAGCAGCAGGACAACGTGTGGATTCTGATCCACGGCATCGGTGAGCAGTCCGCCCTGGTCAAATCCGACATATCCGGGCGGGGCGCCGATCAGTCGAGATACAGTGTGCCGTTCCATGTATTCGGACATGTCGAAACGAACGAGCTCCATGCCCGAGAACTCGGCAAGACGCCGCGCTACCTCGGTCTTGCCGACGCCCGTCGGTCCGCTGAAGAGGTAGCTGCCGACAGGCTTCTCCGTTTCCCGCAAGCCTGCCCGGGAGAGCTTGATGGCATCGGTCAGCGCGTCGATCGCCTGGTCCTGTCCGAAGACCACGCCCTTGAGCTGCACCGGAAGTTCAATAAGGGAGGCCCTGTCACGGCGCGACACTTTCCTGGGCGGAATGCGCGCCATGCGTGCGATCACCGCTTCCACATCGGCCACACCGACGCTCTTGCGACGTCGGTTCTTCGGCACCAGCATCTGTGCTGCGCCGGCCTCGTCCATCACGTCAATCGCCTTGTCGGGCAGCCTGCGGTCGTGGAGGTAGCGGTCTGAGAGTTCCACCGCCGTCCTGATGGCATCATGGGTGTAGCGGATGGCGTGGAACTCTTCGTAGTAGGGCTTGAGTCCTCGCAAGATCTTCACCGCATCGCCGATGGAGGGTTCCGCCACATCGATCTTCTGGAAGCGGCGCGACAGGGCACGATCCTTCTCGAATACTGAGCGGAACTCCTTGTAGGTGGTCGAGCCCATGCACCGCAGCGTGCCGCTCTGCAGTGCGGGCTTGAGCATGTTGGACGCGTCCAGCGATCCCCCGGAAGCGGCGCCCGCGCCAATGACCGTGTGAATCTCGTCGATGAAGACGATGGCGTCGCGATCGGCTTCAAGCGTGGTGATGACCGACTTCAGCCTCTCCTCGAAATCGCCCCGGTAGCGTGTTCCGGCGAGCAGCGCCCCCATGTCCACGGCCCAGATCGTGCACCCTGCCAGCACCTCCGGCACATCATTCTCGGTGATTCTCCGGGCAAGGCCTTCAGCAATTGCCGTCTTGCCCACACCCGGATCTCCAACCAGAAGGGGGTTGTTCTTGGTGCGCCGGCACAGCACCTGGATGGTGCGTTCCACCTCCCGTTGCCGCCCGACCAGGGGATCGGTCTTTCCTGACTTCGCCTTCTCGTTGAGATTGACGCAATAGGCCTCGAGCGCCTCGTCTCCCTGGCGGACCTCCTCCTCGCCTTCCTGCGTTCCACGTACGATCCTGGGTTCCGACTGCCCTGGAACCTTGGAAACTCCGTGGCTGATGTAACTCACAGCATCGAGTCGCGTCATGTCCTGCTTCTGCAGGAACCAGACGACATGACTCTCCCGTTCCGAGAACATCGCCACCAATATGTTCGCGCCGGTCACCTCGCCCGCACCCGATGACTGGACGTGAGCCACGGCCCTGCGCAGTGTCCTCTGGAAGCCCTGGGTGGGCTTTGCCTCGACGGCTTCATCCAGGGTGATGGAATCAAGATTGTGATCGATGAAGTCCTCGACCTCGGTGCGAATGCGCTCGGGGTCAACATTGCAGGCCTTGAGAACCGCCACCGCATCCTCGTCCTCGGTCAGCGCCAGCATCAGATGCTCGAGTGTGGCGTACTCGTGGCATCGCATGTTGGCGTGTTCCAGGGCCTTACGCAGCGTGTGTTCGAGGTTGGGCGAGATCATGGAGGGCTCATTCCTTCTCGAGCGTGGCCTGCAGGGGGTGCTCGTTGTGCCGCGCAAAGTCGATGACCTGCGTCACCTTACTCTCAGCGACATCGAAGGGGTAGACACCACACAGGCCGACACCATGACGGTGCACGTGGAGCATGATCCGGGCCGCCTCCTCAGGGCCCTTGTGGAAAAACCTGACCAGCACGTGAACGACGAACTCCATCGGCGTGTAGTCGTCATTCAGCAGAAGCACCTTGTACATGGAAGGCTTCCGCGTCTTCTGCCGAACCTGGGTCGCGACACCGGTCCCGCTGCCATCACTGTTCCGGCGATTGTCGTCACTCATGTGGCACCATCGGACACATACGAAGACTACAGGATCGATCATACCCACGAAGCAAGCAACAGGCCAGACGCCGGGCGGTGTTAACCGTCGTCATCCGGCGAGTGCTGACTGGTTTGAGCCGACCTGTTCTGGAATCCGGTGCTGCGAGAAGACCCTCACCCACCGGGCGCCCGAGCCGCGCGTTCTGCACGTCGCCCTCCCGAACGCTGCCGGCGGGACCATTGATGAGTTCACGCAATTGTATGGTGTGTGAGGAGTCTCGATGTCGTAACCCGTGCCCTGCAAGGGAACCTCACATCCCGGAAGGCCTCGCCGTCGAGCCGGTCGGCCTGTTTGCGCCAGCCAGGCAACACGACAACACCCCCGCCGGGCCTTCAAGACCCTGCGGGGGTGCTGCTCGGGAGGACCGCTGGTCAGGCAGTCTGGCGCAGAGGCCGGCTCCAGACATCGGTGAACCGCTGGCCGAGCGGCTGGCCGCATTCGGTGGCGATCCGCAGCCAGGCGTTCGTCATGTCCATGCTGTCCTGGATGGCATGGTCGAGGGTCTTGCGCACGTAACCCTGCTGAATCTCGACCGCCTCGCCGAACGACTTCGCACCGGCGAGCGCCTTGCGGGTCTCGGCGCCTTCGGCAACCCGTCGCCTGGCGATCTCGAGCACGCAACCGTTGAATCCCTCGACGCCCTTCATGAATGTGGCGCCGGCTTCCACCATCGCCTCGAAGTTGGCGCGCCGAACATCGTTGATCTGTCCGAGAACAGTGTCGTCGCCACCTGTCTGGGCGGCGGTGTCGAACGCATCACGACCCATGGTGACCATGGTCTCGAAGCCCTTCCTGGTGGCATCCGTGTTGCACTTCACGACATCTTCCGACACCCTGAATCCGGTCTCGATCACCTCGTCCACACCCGGAACCTCGGGCGTCTCACTGGTTGTCTTGGCATTCGCCATGTCTCATCTCCACTTGGCAGTCTATGTTGCACTGCAACATGTCCGATATGGGCACTGCGACACGGGTTGTCAAGAGTCAATTGTGCACCGCACAATAACAGATCAATGCACGTTTGACGCAAGGGATCCAATCCACCATAAGGCAACCGACATCAGACACCAGGTGACTTCCCATGCCTCTTCCATTCAGTTTCACGGCACCGGTACCGCTGGCTTTCGGAGACAACCGCCTCATGAAGCTCGGCCGCGATGTCAGGCGCCTTGCCGGCGATGGCGCCGAGGTCCTCCTCGTGACGGACCCTGTTCACACCGGCAACGGCCTTGCCGAACGCGCCGCCGGTGCTCTCGGAGAGGCCGGTCATGGCTGCAGCATGTTCAGCGACATCGCCAGCGACCCCGCGGCCGAAACGGTGGATGCCATCTCCGAAGAGGCCCGGTCGCGCCGAGCCGCCTGCATCGTTGCCATGGGAGGCGGTTCGACGCTCGATGCCGCCAAACTTGCCGCCTGTCTTGCACCTGACGGCCGGGGCGCGGTGACTTTTGCCCTTGGTGAAACGCCCGTGCCCGCAGGCGGACTGCCCAAGATCGCCGTGCCTACCACCGCAGGCACCGGATCCGAGGTGACTCGCACCTCGGTCTTCAGTACGGGAGAGCGCAAGCTGTGGGCCTGGGGGGAGAACCTGCAATTCAATCTCGCTCTGCTCGACCCGCTCCTCACGTTGTCCCTGCCGGCGCCATTGACTTCCGCCACGGGAGTCGACGCCATGGTCCATGCGATCGAATCGGCGACGTGCCGGCGGCGCAATCCGGTGTCCTCGGCCATGGCGCTCAGCGCCATCAGGACACTTCGCGAGTGGCTCCCGCGGGCGGTGCGCAATCCGGCCGACGCGCAAGCCCGCGGCCATGTGCAGATTGCCGCTACGCTGGCCGGTATCGCCTTCGACGTCACCGGTGTCGCCGTCGCCCATGCCATCGGCCATGCCCTGGGACACCATGCCGGAATTCACCATGGACGCGCCGTTGGCCTTGCCCTTGCCGCCACCATGGAACATTCGGCCGAGGCCGCAGCTGACGCCTATTCAGCCGTCGCCGTGGCTCTTGGCGGGCCGGAGGGAGCAACGGCGCTGCAGGCGCCGTCTCTCTATCGACATTTCCTCGCAGACGCCGGATTCGATCTGGCGCTCGAGGAACTCGGCGAGAAGGATGTAGGGGCGATCACCTCGCTTTGCTTCGAACCCGAGAACATGGTGATGCTCAAGGGGGACGCCCATGAGTTCACTCCCGACTCGCTCTCTCGTGCCGTCAGCCGCATGATCGGCGCGGCGTGAGACAGTTGCCGCTCCAGACGACTTCCTGGGTTTCCGCAGGGATTCCTGAAAGCGAGCGACCGCAGCGGTCGAGAGACTTCGGCGCCAGGCAGTGTGCCGGTCCTTGCCGGAAATCGGCGCCATCGATCGGGGCGATGCCGCGCCGGATGGTTCAGGAGTCGCCCGTATAGATCACCGAGCAGGGACGATCATTGCGATTGAGAATGCGGCAACTCTCCCGCGCCTGGTCCTCAACGAGATTGAGAATGCGCACCCGATAGAGCGTGGTCCCATCCGCCTCGACGGTTGCCATGACGGTCTCGCTGTCGCCAGCCAGCAGGGGGGCGAGGACCCGGCCGGTGTCGGCACTGGCTCGCACTGCGTTGTCGCGCTGGGCGAAGGCGCCCACCTGGAT
>JAJEBJ010000035.1 GCA_022822575.1 Alphaproteobacteria bacterium
TGGCTCGTCGTGCATGGCCACACCATCTCGTGGGAAGGGCCCGACATCCGGGCCAACAGGATCGGCATCGATACAGGGGCCGTCATCACCGACGTGCTGACAGCCCTGGTCCTTGCCCGCGGCGAAGCGGGATTCCTCCAAACGCCATGAGCTCCTGGCCCCTCCACGAGGACGGAACCTGGCGCGAGTACACCCGTGACAGGTGTCCGGGACCCGCTCTCTTCCTTGACCGCGATGGCGTCATCGTCGAGGAAACAGGCTATCTCCACGAACCGGACAAGGTGCGCCTCGTTGCCGGGATCACCGACATCATGGGCCGCGCCAATGCCTGCGGCGTCGCCATCATCGTCGTCACCAACCAGGGAGGCATCGGCCGTGGACTCTTCCGCTGGGAGGATTTCGCCGCGGTCCAGGAGGAAATCGCGCGGCGCCTCGATGATGCCGGAGTCCACTGGGACGGTGTGCTCGCGTCACCCTTCGGGCCCGGGGATTCGCCCATGCGCAAGCCGCGCCCCGGCATGCTGCTGGCGGCAGCCGCAACACTGGGCATCGATCGTGACGCAAGCTGGATCATCGGTGACCGGGAAACCGACATCGAGGCTGGCAACGCCGCCGGCCTCGCCGGGGGCATCATGGTGGGCGACGGCTACAGCAGCGGGGAGCGGCAACGCGCCCTCGCACTTGACGAACCGGAGCGCTATCAGGTCCACACGGTCGGGACACCCGCCAATGCGGTTGCCCACCTGCCGTTTCTCGTCAATTCTTGAGATCGTTACCCGGACTCCTTTGACCATGGACCTCAGGCACTACTTCGAACGTGAAATCGACGAGCACCTCGCGGTGGCGCAAGAGGCCCGTCATGTGCTCGCCACGCCCTTTGCCAGGCTGGTGGAGACCTGTGTCCTGAGTCTGAAAGGCGGCGGCAAGATCCTGTTCTTCGGCAACGGCGGCAGCGCGGCGGATGCCCAGCACCTGGCCACGGAACTCACCGTGCGCTACGTCGGCAACCGGCCGGCCATCGCCGGCCTGGCGCTCACCACCGACACGTCGGCCATCACGGCCACAGGCAACGACATGGGCTTCGCGAGAATCTTCTCGCGCCAGATCGAGGCCCTGGGCCGGACTGGGGATGTGGCCATCGCACTCTCGACCTCGGGCAGAAGCGTCAATGTCATACGAGGCCTCGAACAGGCGAAGACCCAGGGACTCGTCGCCGCGGCACTCGGAGGCGGCGACGGAGGCGCACTGGTGAACCTTGCCGACCCCCTCCTCCTGGTGCCCGGCACCGTCACCGCGCGCATCCAGGAGGTCCACATCATGCTGGGGCAGATGCTGTGCGGCGCCATCGAAATCGAGCTCGGCCACGCCCGGGAGCCATCACCTTGATCCTTGTCACCGGTGGCACCGGCTTCATCGGCTCCAACATCGTCCAGGCCCTCTCCGCGGCAGGCGTGCCGCTTGCCGTGTGCGACCGCCACCTCGCCGACCCCAGGCTGGGCAACATTGCCGGCGCCAGGGTCCGGGAGATGTTCGGTCCCGACTCTCTTGCCGCCTGGCTCGATGGCAGACGATCGCTGGATGCCGTCATCCACATGGGAGCCATCTCGGCCACCACGGAGACGGATGTCGATCTCGTCATGAAGACGAATGTCCTGCTGACACTCCGCCTCATGGACTGGTGCGCCGCCCGTCGCGTGCCGTTCATCTATGCTTCCTCGGCACAGGTCTACGGCGACGGAGAGCGGGGATTCGACGACGACGAGAGCGCCGCCGCCATGGACGCCCTCACCGCCATCACTCCCTACGGGTCCAGCAAGCTGCTGTTCGACCGGCTCATGATCCGCGAGCGTGACGCCGGCCGCACCATGCCGCCGCAGTGGGTCGGCCTGCGCTTCTTCAACGTCTACGGTCCCGGAGAGGGGCACAAGGGCGCCATGGCGAGCGTGGTCTCCCGGACCCTGCCCGACATCGCCGCCGGCGGGACGCTCAGGCTCTTCCGGTCCCGCCATCCGGACTATGTCGATGGTGGGCAAAAGCGTGATTTCATCTATGTCAGGGACTGTGTCGACGTGGTCATGTGGCTGCTCGACAACCCGGCCGTCAGCGGCATCTTCAATCTCGGGACCGGCGAGGCAAGGACGTGGCTGGATCTCGGCCATGCCATGTTCCGGGCGCTCTCCTGTCCGGCCAGAATCACGTTCGTCGACATGCCTGCCGCACTCGAGGGACGCTATCAGTATTACACCCGGGCCCGCATGAACCGACTCCGTGAGGCCGGGTTCGCGAAGCCCTTCACGTCTCTCGAGGACGGCATCGCCGATCACGTCTCAATCAGCCTGGCCAGCCACCAAGGAGGACAGCAATGACACGACCTGCACCGGAGGGAGCCATGAACGTCGCCTGCGTCGGAGGCGGCTACATCGGCGCCGGATGGGCCGCCGTCTTTCTTGCGGCAGGCCGTGATGTGGTGATGAGCGATCCGGCGCGTGACGGCGAAGCCAGCGCGCGGCGCATCATCGACCAGGCCTGGCCCTTTCTTGAACGTCTCGGACTGGCCAGCGGCGCATCGAGGGAGCGGTTCCGCTTCGCGCCTTCCATGGAGGAAGCGGTGGAGAACGCCGACTTCGTCCAGGAAAGCGCACCCGACCGTGAAGATCTCAAGATTGAGCTCTTCGAGGCCATGGATGCCGCGGCTCCGGCCGAAACGGTGCTGGCGAGTTCGTCATCGGCCTTCCTGCCGACACGTCTCCAGTCGCGTTGCCGGCACCCCGAAAGGGTCGTCATCGGCCATCCCTTCGCACCCAGCTACCTCGTGCCGCTTGTCGAGGTGGTCGCGGGCAGCGGAACGGCCGATGATGTCGTGGCCTGGGCTTCGGCCTTCTACGAATCCGTCGGCAAGAAGACGCTCACGCTCCGCCGCGAAATCGAAGCCTACATCGCCAACCGCCTCCAGCATGTCGTCTTCGAGGAAGCAGCGGCCCTCGTGGATGAGGGAGTCTGCACGTACCAGGACATCGATACGGCGATGACGGCAGGCCCGGGGCTGAGATGGGCCTTCGCCGGCCCTGTGACGTGCTATCACCTCGGTGGCGGCAAGGGGGGCGTCCGCCACATGATCGA
>JAJEBJ010000265.1 GCA_022822575.1 Alphaproteobacteria bacterium
CCGCCCACAGGCATCTCAGGATCACCAGGGAACGGCACCACCGAACCGCACCGGGAGCAAAAGGCGCGCATGGCCCCGGGGGATGATTCATAGAACGTCGTATGGTCCTTGCCGGAAAGGAAGGTCACGGTCTCCGGATCCACCGCGGCATAGGTGGCAAACGGTGCCCCATGGATCTTTCGGCACATGGTGCAATGGCAATGGGTCATCCCCGTGAGCGGGCCATCGACACGCCAGTGCACCGCTCCGCACAGGCAGCTCCCCGTGACCATGACCGTCTCTCCCTCCCGTTCCGTCAGGCGCCCTCGATGATCCTGCGCGCATCGGTCACGACGCGACCGTAGCCATCGAGAAGGGCCGTGACATCGTCCAGAAGCGCAGCGAAAGTGAGGCCGATCTCCCGCGATGCCTCCATGTCCTCGATCGTGTAGACGTTCATGCCGAAGGCCTTGCCTGCCTTGCGGCACGCTTCGGCAACGTGGCTCCGGTCCTGAGCGTCGGCGGCACCGAACTCGCCCCTGCGGCCCCGCGCCATGTTGAGATCCGACGGCCCGAGAAAAATCCCGTCCACGCAGTCGAGTGCGAGAATGGCCTCGACATCCTCGAGGGCGCCGACGGTCTCCACCATGGGATAGCAGCGTACGCGAAGGTTCTCGGCAGCAAAGAAGGCCTCGTCACTGCCGCCGTACCCGAAGGTCCGGCCACCCCCGACGCTGCGGTCACCCATGGGAGGGTACTTGGCGTAGGCCGTCAACTCGCGTGCATGATCGAGGCCGTCGACATGAGGGATGATGACTCCGGTCGCTCCCGAATCGAGCGGGTGCTGGACCGCGATGCGCGTCGGTTCGGCCACCCGGACGAAGGACTGAAGGCCCGATTCGCGGGCCAGCAGGATCAGCCGGTCGACATCGCTGCGATCGAAAACGCCGTGTTCCATGTCGATGGTGATGCCTTGGCAGCCGTGGATGCTGGCCGCTTCGACGGCGGCCGCATTGGCGCTGGCAAGCCACAACGTATAGGTGACCGGCGAACGGTTCATGATGTCCTTCCCAATGATCCCCTTCGAGGGATCGCAACCTTGAACGGTTTTCGCCATAGTGGCGCAAGATGCCCGGGCAATTCAATGGAGCAAACGCCATGACATTCGCCGCCATGGAAGACGGTCGCCCGATCCTCACCGACGGAGGCATGGGGGAAGCCCTTGCCGGCATGGGATGGCGCCAGCCCGGTTCACCCTTCTGGTCGGGGCGCGCACTCATCGAGGCGCCCGACACCGTCCTCGGGCTGCACCGAGACTTCATTCGTGCCGGAGCCGATCTCATCATCACCAACACCTATGGTGTCGTGCGGTCCTTCATGGCCGATCTCGGCATCGAGGACCGGTTTCGTGAACTCAATCTCAGGGCTCTCGAAGTTGCCCGCCGGGCCGTCGACGCCGAGAAACGCGACATCCTGATCGCCGGCTCGCTGCCGCCGCTTTCGGACAGCTACCTTCCCGACGAGGTCGAATCCGAGGACATCCTGGCGGAACGCTATGCCGAACAGGCCGGCATCCTTGCGGACGGTGTCGATCTCTTCATCTGCGAGACACTCACCACGGTTGCCGAGACCCGTGCGTCCGCCGCCGCCGCGGCGGCCACCGGCAAGCCCGTGTGGATCGGCTGGTCGCTCCACGAAGAGCGGGAAGCCTCACTCAAGGACGGCACCAGTGTTGCAGAGGCTGCCCGCAGCGTCGCCGATCAGCCCGTCAGCGCCTTCATCGCCAACTGCTGCACACCGGAGGCCGTGACGCGGGCCCTGCCCGAACTGATCGCCACCGGCCGGCCCACCGGTGGCTATGCCAATACCTTCGCACCGATCCATGCCGGCAACCCGACGGTCGGCCACCGCCATGATCTCGATCCCGAATCCTACCGCGACCATGTCGCCAGGTGGCTTGCCGGTGGCGCCCGCATCGTCGGCGGGTGTTGCGGCACCCTGCCCCGCCACATCGCTTTGCTGAGATCGCTGATCGACGACGGTCCACCCCGGTAGGACCGTCTCCCTTCCCTACTGCAAGGTCACGTCAGGCATGGGCGTGTAGGCGTGTTCGCCGTCTGCCAAGGCCGCCTCGCGACCACCGAGCGCAGCGATCTTTCGCGCCTGGTCGGCAAAGCATCGCCGGTTGACCGCGTCGCAGTCCACGATGGCGCCAAGGCGCGCCTCGCAGGCCGCCCGCGTGGCCTCATGGGCCGGGTGCCGGCCGAGATCGGCGGACTCGACGGGATCATCGTCCATGTCGAAGAGCTGCGGCGAGTATCCTGGATAGGCAACGTACTTCCAGTTCCGCCAACGCATCATGAACATGCCAGTGACGGCGCCGCGTTCGTGGTACTCCGATAGGACGGCGCGGTCGAGATGACCGCCATCGGCAAGGTCCTGCAAGGCGATGCCATCAAGGCCGTCGACACTCTCCAGTCCGTGGGCCTTCAGGATGGTGGGCTGAAGATCGATGTGGGAGGCCGGTGAGGCACAGCGCGCCCCTGACGACATGCCGGGCCCGGCGGCAATGAGAGGAACGGCCGACGATTCCTCGTACATGTTCATCTTCGCCCACATGCCGTGGTTGCCGAGCATCTCGCCGTGATCGGACACGTAGATCACGAGGGTGTTGTCCGCTTCGCCGGAGGCCTCGAGTGCGGCGAGCACGCGCCCGACATTGTGATCGAGGAAGGAGACATAGCCGTAGTAGGCATGCCGCGCCTCGATGACGTGGTCATCGTCCCGGAAATGCCTGTCGTAGTCCCAGATCGTCTGGCAGACGTCGAGAACCGGATGGTCCGGCCGCTCTCCCGGAGCGCGCAGGCGCGGCAGGTCGACCTCGCGCCTGTCGTAGAGATCATGGAAGGTGTCGGGAGCGACGATGGGATGGTGCGGCGCCACGAATGAACAAAAGAGCGTCCACGGCTGATCGGTTCCCGGAGCGACATCGCCAAGCCATGCGCAGGCAAGCTCGGTGACCTTGCGGTCGTAGCGCGTGTAGCGCGATTCGCCGCGGCCGATATCGAGGGCAAAGTCCGCGTTGCTGGCATAGGGCTCAAGGCCATCCCGCACCATGGACGAGGTGAAGCCGGTCCCGTTCAGTATGTGGACCGGGATGACCTCCTCGGCGAAGCCGTTGTCGTCGTCGCTCGATCGGAAGTGGAGCTTGCCGATGGACACCACCCGTCGCCCCTCCTCCTGGAGCCGGTGCCCCCAGCCCCCGGGCGAACCATCGTAGGGTTCGGCACTCGACCACGTGCCGAGCTGGTGGACCCAGCGACCGGTCTGCATGGCGGCGCGGGCGGAGACGCAGATGGGTGCGGCCGAGTAGGCGACATCGAAGACGGTGCCTCGGCGGGCGAGAGCGTCGATGTTGGGCGTGAGGACCAGCGGATGCCCGTAGCAACCCGCCGCATCGCGCCAGTGCTGGTCCGAACAGATGACGAGAACGTTGCTGGCCATGGTTTCGCTCCCAGGTTGTTCCGCTCGAGCGTGCTCGGCATTGTGGTCGGAAGACCGCTACCACAGGCCCTCCGACTCTTGAAGACACTTCCCGCCAACCTGGAGTTCCAGCGCACGACCCCGGTCTTCACCGAAGAGACGGTGCCATCGGGCCTGCAGAAAGCTCACCGAACGAAGGCGGGAACCTGGGGCAGGATCACGGTCCTGGAGGGGCGCCTCCTCTATCGGATTCACGCCACGTCCGCCGAGGAACACGTTCTTGATCCGGACACCCCCGGAATCATCGAACCCGAAGTGGACCACGAAGTCGAACCCCTGGGGCCGTCAAGGTTCCGCATCGAGTTCTTCCGCTGATTCCCCGATCACATCGCTTCACCGTCGGTTGACGTGCCCGCAGGGACATCGTGATTCCGAAGCAACAGTCTTCATTGCGCCGCATGAGCGATGACGGCGAGGAAAGAACCGTGCGCAGGCGACAAGGATGTTCACAAACCGGGTTGCATGGCTTGAACCGGTGGAGGGTTGTTTCCATCCTGTCGGCAGCAGCGGAATTCGCCATCGCAGGTTAACGGGCCCGCGAATGCAGGGAAGGAGCAGGCGATCACGGACGTGGCCAACATCGCTGTCCCGGTCGAAGTCGGGCAGGAATCCCGGCCCCGTGTGCTGCCAGGGTTCGCGACACCCGACTGGCTTCGGGAACATCACCATCTGATGAAGGCCGATCTGCGCAAGCTGGCAGTGGCGCTGACGGACGAGTATCCGGACTGGACGGCCGACGGCAGCGATGCGGCGGTGTTCTGGCGCGCGGTGCACGATCAGGCGGAACGCTGGACCTGGTTCCTGTGGGTGTTCGAAAACCGGATCCTCAAGCTCTTCGGTCGTGTCAAGGGAAGGAGGAAACAGCTCGCCCCGAGGCTCCTGGCAGCGGCCGCTGACCGGGCTCGCGAATTGCACCCGCTGGCCCGACACGAGGCAGAGCCCGAACTGTTCGACGACCTCGAGACGCTGTGGCAGGCGGGAGAGCATCTCCTGGTCGCCCAGGTGGTCTGGGCCATGTCCTGCCTGGAGGACGCGGCAAGCAGTTACATGGTTTCCGAATGGATGGAAGAGCCGATCATCGACGATCTGATCGGGGACGCGATTCACCGCGCCCGGTACATCCCGCGCCCTGACCGGGGCCACCTGATGGAGAGACTGGAGCGCGAGACCGTGGGACCGCATCTGGAGACACTGATCGGACGCGCCGATGCGGAGTGCGCTGCGCTCGACAAGGACGTTTCCGGCAGCTGGAGCAGACTGAAGGAGTTTGTGGCCGGTCACGACGACTATCGCCCGGCATTGAAGGACCTTTCGTTGCACGTTCTCGATGTCGAATTCCTCAACGGCGAACTCATGGAGACCACCGAGGTGCGGGACAGTGCCCTGGCGCGCTGCCGTCACGCGGCGGTGTGCGCAAGGCTCGAACAGGCGATGAACGCCATGCCGGAGGCACTGGATGGCGACACTGCGCCATTGACGGATCCGATAGCGAAGATCGCGAAGGAGGGCCCGGTGCCGCTTGTCTTCCCGGATCCCGAGTGGGAACGCTGCGAGGAGCTGGCGGAGGCATTCCGCGCGGCACTGGTCGATCCTGGTGAACAGGAACTCGCGCTGCGCGAGGCGTCGCGCCGCTATGCCGAGGATCCGAGCGTTGCAAACCGCGACGCCCTGCACACGGCGATGGCAGCCGAGCGCGACAATCCGCGGTCAATCGCGCCCGCTACAGACATACTCGATCAGATTGTCGCATGCCTCGCAACGTTGACGAGACAGTTTGGGCAGTGGACCGATGACGATGCCGGTGACGAACTGCCTCCGGTCCCCGGACCGCGCGACAAGGTGCGTGCGCTGAACGCCGAGATCGACTCGCTGAAAGCGGCCAGCCAGGCGGCCGACGAGAGGGTGGCGATCCTGCAGGCGGCGCTTGACGGCGTCCGGGAGGAGAATGACGGCTTGCGCAGCGAAAGGTACCGGCTGCTCGAACGCCTCGCCGCTCTGGAAGGGGGAGAGCGCTGCGGCTCGACGGAAGACGAGACTGTTCCTCCGCTCGGGAGCTACGAGGAGCTGCCCGACTGGACGGCGGCCCACTATGCCGGAAGGGTAGCGCTCGCAGGCCGCGCCGTGAGGGCGCTCAAGGGCGCCGAGTTCGAGGATGTCGGGCTTGCCGGCAAGGCGATCCACCTGCTCGCCACGACATACTGGGAAATGAAGACCGGGGGAGGCCTGGACTTGCGTGACACCTTCGAGAATGCGCTGCGCGACCTCCGGCTCCTGGAGACACCGAGCATTCGCCCCGGCCAGCAGGGCAAGGCACGCGACGAATTCACCGTCGAGTGGGACCGGCGTCGGCTGACGCTCGACCGTCACATCAAGAACAGGTCCGGCACGCGTGATCCGAAGCGTTGCTTCCGGCTCTACTTCTCCTGGGACGAAGCCACGCGGCAGGTCGTGATCGGCCACCTTCCAGGCCACATGAACACACCCGGCACGTGAAGCCGCAACCACCGAAAACCCTTCCTCAACGGCGCAGACCCCGATACCCCATGTCGGCCATACTGCCGGTCGCGTTACGGTCGACGTGTCGGGACAGCGCGCCACATTCACGGCCATGTCTGCTGCGGCGCGGGCCGTCACAGTTCAGATGATAGCCTCCAGGTTTTCTGGCTCACCCGAACCACAAGGACAAAGCGCTCCCCGACTGCCAGGCGATATGACGTCTGAACATCCGATTTCGAATTCCAGGGAATGCTACGTCTGTTCGGAAACCGGCTCCGGGAACCGTTCGGTCAGGAGAGGCTCTTCAAAGCCCTGCACGGCCAGCCCAATCTTGCCGTACGCTTGGGTGAAGTCAGGAGGGATCCTGGTCGTGCCTGGCTCCTGAGGGAAAGGCCGCATTACAGTCGGCGATCTTGCCGATGGCGACTTCACGCCCGCTCTGCGCCTGAAGGGTGTGGATATGAGAATCGGACTCGACATCGCATCGATCACGTTGAAGCGCCAGGCTGACGTGATCGTTCTTGTGTCGGGCGATGCGGATTTCGTGCCAGCGGCGAAGCTTGCACGACGTGAGGGCGTGAGATTCATACTCGATCCGCTGTGGCAGGACATTCCGGCCGATCTCTTTGAGCACATCGATGGTTTGAGAAGCGGCTTCTACAGGCCGAGACACGACGATCGGCCTCAGAATCGAGCCTGACGCAGACCGTGGTGCAGTTATGCACCGCGACGGGGAGAACCAAGGGCAGTGTGCGTCGATGTCTCCGGAACCGGGACTGGGGTTACCGCACATTTCGAATGCCGTCACGAGGGTTCGGCGGCTGTCCGAAAACAACGCACGAAGAACGCCTGGGCCTCGGGTCGATGGTGAGGGATCTCGTCCGGTTCGTGCTTCCACGAGCCTCACGGGAACCGTTTGATACGTGCGTTCCGGCAAACCGGCAAAGGTCTGCCGTCCCCTCTGGTGAGCCGGTGGCGCCGGCACTCTGCCAGGACACGTTCAGGGTGTTACGAGGCCACGGCTGGCGAGGTCGCGGAAGGAGGAGACGGTGTGGTTGATGCCGTCCTCGAGCGAGACGGCGGGCCAGTCGCCGACGAGGGCGCGCAGGGCACTGTCATCTTGGTCGAGGGGGAGATCGATCCGGGTGTCGGCGACCGTGACCCGGGCTCCGGGGACGGACCGGTTGATGATGGCGGCGATCTCGGGCGTCGAGGCCTTTACGCCACCGAGGTTGCAGACGTGGTGACCGGAGACCGTGGCGTCCGCGCAGGCGATGAAGGCATCTGCCACTTCGTGGACGTGCTGCATCATCATCGTCGTGTCGTAGGCGATGCAGTAGGGCTCACCCCGGGCCGCCGCCAGCATCGCCTTCGTCGGCGACGAGGTCATGCCCTGATCGCGGCCCGGGCCATAGACCGTGTGAGGCCTGATACCGATGCTGGAAACCTGCCAGTCCTGCCAGTAGATCGCCGCCACACCCTCGTTGGCGCGCTTGTAGACTCCATAGAGCGTGTTGGGTCCCGACCTTTCCGCCGCCGGCAGGGACGCAACCGAGCTGGCATAGACCACATGGCGGACGCCGGCGTTGCGGGCCGCCTCGAAGAGAGCGACATGCCCCGCCACGTTGACGGTGGCGCCAGCCACCGGATCCGCTGCACAGAACGGTATCTGCAGGGCGGCAAGATGAATGATCACCCGAGGCCGCAGTCGCATGACGACATCGCCAAGGGCAGCCGTGTCGGTGATGTCGACTTCTTCCCAGGGAAGGGCACGGGCCGCGTCTTCGACCATCGCCAGGCGGAGGCGGCGCCGGTCATCGGCGAGGTCGAGGGCGACAACCTCACGGCCCGCCTGGCTGAGACGCGCCACGATCCAGGCGCCGATACACCCGGCGGCACCCGTGACGAGAAGGGGTCGCTTTTCCATCGGTCAGGCAGAGAGTGCCACGGCGATCTCCAGTCCCTCGAGAACCGCCTCTTCGGCCGTCCGTGGCGAGAGGGCATCGCCGATGATGTGAAGTCCACGCTGCCCCTCGTTTTCGAGCTGCTCGTGGAGAGTGGCCACGCGACGGTGTCCCTGGGCCAGGACCAGGGTGTCGACATCACCAGCAATGAGCGGTTCGCCATTGGTCATGTGCTGGAAGTATACCGTATCCCCGTCAGCGCCGAACAGCCGAGCGTAGGCGCGGGTTTCGACACCGAGCCCATCCAGAACACCGATCCAGTGGTCCCTGAGATAGGACTGGAGATTCTGTCCGGGCTGTGTGCCCTGGCAGTAGAGACGCACATGGCAGCCGTTGCGCGCCAGCATCTCGGCGACACCCAACCCGGTCCAGTCGCAGCGCCAGTCGGCGATGACGACCCGCGAGCCGACGTTGGCTTCGCCCTTGATCACCGACCATGCATCCACTCCGCGCATGTCTCCTTCGAGGAAGGGCAGGTAGGGAACCGCGCCCGTCGCCACGATCACGGCGTCGGGTGCCAGACGCCTGATGGAGCCTGCGCTTGCAGCCCTTCCCTTCACCACCCGGACACCGGCCTCCGTTACCTCGCGGGAGAGATTGGTGATGATGCCGCCGAACTCGGCGCGGCCCGGAAGCATCTGCGCGAGGCGGGCCTGGCCGCCCAGTTCGCTTTCCTTCTCGACGAGTGTCACGTCGTGCCCGCACTCGGCGGCCGTGGCGGCCGCCTTCATGCCTGCTGGCCCTCCTCCGGCCACGACAACCTTCAGTGCTTGAGCCGCCCGTGTCCTGACATGGGGGAACCGGCGTTCACGACCGGTCTCGGGATGCTGGATGCACGAGACGACAGCACCCATGTGGCGGTGACCGATGCAGGCCTGGTTGCAGGCGATGCAGGCGCGGATCGAGTCCGCCCTGCCCGTTGCGGCCTTCCGGGCGAAATCGGGGTCGGCGATGAGGGCCCTGACCAGGCAGACCATGTCAGCCGCGCCCGAGGCGATCACCTGCTCGGCCGCGTGAGGCTGGTTGATGCGCCCGCCCAGCATGGTCGGCACGCCGAGATCCCGTCGCAGCTCTCCGGCCGCCCTCGAGAGGTATGCCGGCTCTACGGCCATGGGCGGCACGATGTGGATGGCGCCGCCGACGGACGCGCCTGATCCGCCGATCACGTTGACGTAGTCGATCAGACCGTCATGCGCCAGGGACTGCGCCACCTGCCGTGATTCCTCGGGCGACAGGCCGCCATGGTCGAGTTCGTCAACCGAAATACGGATGCCCAACACCAGGTCGCCGCCGACAGCTTCGCGGATGGCACCAAGCGACTCGTTCAGGAATCGCATGCGGTTCACGAAACTGCCACCGTAGTCGTCCTCGCGCCGGTTGGTGCGCGGATTGACGAACTGGGCCGGCAGATAGCCCATGGAGACCACGTACTCGACACCATCGAGTCCGGCTTCGGCCATGCGCCGGGCGCCGTCGCCATAGGCTTTGACGATATCGCGGATGAGGGCAAGGGACATCGGCGCGGGCATGACGTGATGGCGTTCATCGGGCACTTCCGATGGTGCCCAGGCAGCCAGCAGCGCCCCGTTCTTCCGGTTGGCGACCGCACGGCCAGGGTGGAAAAGCTGGCCGAACATGCGGGCATCGTGACGGTGTGCGGCATCCGCCATCATCTTCAGGTCGGGAATGGCGTCGTCGTCGCTCACGGCCAGCAGGCTGTGACGCACCTCGTAGCTTTCATGGACAGTGTGGGCCTCGGTGATGATGAGGCCAACTCCTCCCCGGGCGCGGGCCTCGTGATAGGCGACGAGGTCCGCCATGGTCCCCGGCTGGCGGCCCTGGCTTGTGCCATGGGGACCGAAGACCACGCGATTGGAAATTTCCAGACCGCCCAGTTCGATGGGCCTGAAGAGGTTGGGGAACGACACCCCGGTTCAGACCCCGGACCCCGACTGGAGTCCTTCCAGGACAGCCTCTTCGGCTGTCCTGGGAGCCAGCGCGTCACCAATGAGGTGGCAATCCACGTCCTTGTCCACCAGCTCTTCCCACAACCCTGCTTCACGCCTGTGGGGGGTGGCGAGCACGAGGGTCTCGACCTCCTCACAGATGATCGGCTGGCCGCTCGTGACATGCTGCATGAAGACGCTCTCCTCGTCGCACCCGTAGAGACGGGCATAGGTGATGACATCGACGCCGAGCTTGTGAAGCTCGCCCATCCAGCCGTCCCGCACCATCATCGGCAGGTGCTCGCCCGCCATGGGTCCGTTGACCGCAAGGCGCACGGAGCAGCCATCGCGCGCCAGTTTCTCCGCCACACCGAGCCCGATCCAGTTGGCATGCCAATCGTAGACCACGACCCTGGTTCCGACGTTGGCCGTTCCGGCCGCCACAGCCCAGGCCCCGACGACATGCGCCTGGTCCATACCCTCGAGTTCGGGGCGCTCCTCGACCGCGCCGGTAGCGCAGATCACCACGTCCGGACTGAGGGGCATCAGCGTTTCGGCGGTCGCCATGACGCCTGTCCTGACGTCGACTCCGTGGATCGCGCACTCCCGCAGGAGGTTTGTGACGATTCCGCCGAACTCGGCCCTGCCCGGCAGGGCCTGGGCGAGCAGCGCCTGGCCTCCCGCCTGGCGCGCCGCCTCGAGGAGGATGACCTCGTGACCGCGCTCGGCCGCCACCGCCGCCGCCTTGAGACCCGCCGGCCCGCCGCCGGCGACGATGACCCTGCGTGGTCGCGTCACCGCCTGCCGGGTGCCGTAGGTCAGTTCCCGCCCGGTTTCGGGGAACTGGATGCAGGAGATGGCAAAGCCTTTCAGGCGATGCCCGATGCAGGCCTGATCGCAGCCGATACAGGCGCGGATGTCCTCCACCCGGTTCTCGAAAGCCTTCTTCACGAAGTCCGGATCGGCAATGTGACCCCGCACGATACCGACCATGTCGGCCCCGCCCCTGGCGAGAATGTCCTCGGCGATCTGCGGCTGGTTGATGCGTCCGGCCACCAGCACCGGCATGCGTGTCACCACCTCCTTCAGCGCGGCCGACTTCTCTCCCGGGTAGCCCGCCTGGAAATGCATGTGGGGAATGATGTGCTGCCAGCCCGTATAGGTCGCCGTCGAACCCAGAACGACATTGAGGTAGTCGAGGACACCGTCCGCATCGAGGGCCGCCGCGGCTTCGCAGGTTTCCGCGATGGTCAGCCCTTCCTCGTCCATTTCGTCGGCCGAGATCCTCAGACCGACGATGAGGTCATTCCCGACCTGGGAACGGATGGCGGCGGCAACCTCGCGCACGAACCGCATGCGGTTGGCGAAGCTGCCGCCATACTCATCGTCACGCCGGTTGAGCCGTGGATTGAGAAACTGGCTGGCGAGATATCCCATCGACGAAATGATCTCGATTCCGTCGAGCCCCGCTTCGGCCATGCGCGCCGCACCGGCACCGTGAGCCTTGACGATGTCGCGGATCAGGTCGCGCGTGAGCGGTGCGGGAACGGTCTTGTACATCTCGTCGGGCACCGCCGAAGGCGCCCATGCCGTCATCTTCGTGCCGTCGATGGAGGCCGCCGCAACCCTGCCGGGGTGAAACACCTGGCCGATCACGCGCACCCCATGATCGCGTCCCAGGCGCGCCAGCCGGGAGAGACCCGGGAGGCAGTCGTCACTCGTCGCCCAGGCGCGGCCCGGCGGCATGTAGGTCTCGTGGACACAGTGGACCTCGGTCATGACCATGCCGACGCCACCCTTCATGCGCGCTTCGTGATAGGCCAGCATGGCATCGCCGATGCGGCCGCCCTCCGAGAGCGCCGTATTGTGGCCCGGCACGAAGACCCTGTTCCTGATTTCCCTTCCCCTCAGCTCCAAGGGGGAGAAGAGATGCGGGAAAACCGGATGGGTCATGTCATGGTCTCCACCACGAGTCGTGCGAAATGCTGGTGCGAGGAATCCCAGCATGGCGCCAGCACGCCTCCCTCAAAGGCTGGCGACTGGCGCCCTTTCTGCATCCACTCGATGGCGTTGACGTCCTCCCGGTTGAGTTCATCCCACATGTCGTAGACTCCCTGGCGCGCTTCCTCCCATTCGGGATCCGAGGCCGCATCGCCGATGAGGAAGACGTGCAGGTGCTCGATCGTGTGGTCCGGCGCCAGGGGAAACACCTGGAAGACCGTCAGCTGGTCGGGCCAAATCTGATAGCAGCAACTCGGGAAGAGATGGTAGGCCGCCTCGAGGCGTTCGAGACCGGGCGCCAGACCGGGATAGTACGGCAGACCCACACCGCGTCCGGGCTCCGGCTGTTCGAACGTGCTCTCAATATGGATGAGCTTCTCCTCCCAACCGAATCCCTTGCGTCCCTCGGACGGGGCAAAGGCATCGAGACGCGGGTGAATGGCGAAGACATGGTATGTGTCGAAGTAGTTCTCGAAGACGAGCTTCCAGTTGGCCCTGAACTCCCAGGTCAGGGTCTTCGCCAGGCGCAGCGCGTCGAGATCGTGACCGGCGAGGCGGCGCGCCAGGGGCGCGATATAGTCTTCAAACGGCTCGGCCTCGCCGTCCAGATTGATGAAGATCGCCCGGTGAAAGCGCGCCAGGCGGATCTCCACCAGTCCCGGTCCTGCTTGAGGCCGGTCGTGCCGGCCGGCGCCGTCGAAATGCGGCCGCTGCACCAGGACGCCGTCAAGTCCGTATGACCACGCATGGTAGCGGCAGGTCATGTGCCTGCGGCGCCGGCACGGGTGCTCCACCAGGATGGCGCCCCGGTGGCGGCAGACATTGTGAAAGGCCCTGATCGTGCCATCGCGGCCATGCACCAGGACCACCGGGCGGTTCCCCACCGTGGTCGGGAAGGTGTCGCCGGCCTCGGGGATGTTGTCGAGCGAGCCGGCATACATCCAGGCGCGGGCGAAGAGACGCTCGTTTTCCAGTTCCAGCCACGCCGGATCGGTGTAGCAGGCGTTGGGAAGGCAGGACCCACCCTCACCAGGCGGCCTCTTGAGATTGTCGGCAACCTCCTGCGTGATGTAGTGGTCGAGCGTCACGCCACGCTCCCCTTGCCGTTCATCATCAGTTCGACGACCTTGCTGGAGAACATGTGGGTGGCGGGATCCCAGAAGGGGGAAAGCGAGCCGCCGTCGAATCCGGGCGAGACCCGTCCCCGCTGCATTGACTCGAGGACGCCGATATCTTCCAGGTTGAGGGCATCCCAGGTCTCGAAGACCCGGCCTCGCACCGTGTCGCAGGCCTCCGCCATGGCATCGGGATCGAAGAGAAAGTGGATGGTCTCCCGGGTCCTCCCCGGGGCTTCCGGCTCCGCCACCAGAACGGCGATGTGATCGGGCCACAGGTTGATGTTGCAGGTCGGTATCACGGTAAAGGAGCGGCCCTCCCTGTGGAGGGCGTCCGGCAGGCCGCGGAACCGTGGCAGCCCCACGCCACGGCCTTCCTCCGGCCGCGCAATCACGTGCCAGGTCATCGCCAGGTGAGGGGCGATGAAGGTCATCGGGTTGCTGGTTTCCAGGGGCGCGAAGGCGCACAGCGCCGGGTGGATGGCGAACTTGTGATAGACGTCGATGAAGTTCTCGTGAACGTGCTTCCAGTTGGCGGTGATGTCGAAGACCAGGCTGCCGCCCCATGCCAGGGCGGAATGCTGCCAGCCTGCCAGGTGATCGTCGATCGGCGCCATGTGGCGGTCGAGCGGACCGGCATGGCCATCGATGTTGACGAACAGCATGCCCCGCCAGCTCTCGCAGCGCACTCCGGCGAGACTGGCGCGGTGGTCCGGCTCCGTGTCATGGCGGCCGCCGCCGTGGAAGTGGGGACGGGCGCGTATCCTGCCATCGAGACCATAGCTCCAGCCATGGTAGGGACAGGTCAGGGCTCCCAGTCTCCTGCGGCATTCCGTAACGATGACGGCACCCCGGTGCCGGCAGACATTGTGGAAGGCAGCGACACCGCCGTCGTGGCCACGCACCAGCACGATCGGACATCCGGCGACGCGCACCGGCAGGCAATCGCCGGCCTCGGGAATCTGGCTCTCGAATCCTGCCAGCATCCACATCGACCACATCAGGCGCGTGCGTTCGAGTTCAAGCCAATCCCGGCTCGTGTACGCCACGTTGGGAAGCGCACTCCCGGCATGCAGGCGCTCCAGGGCCCCTTCCCCCAGCATGCCGGCTATGAGATCCCGGGACTCACCCTGCATCACGGCCCCCGTTTCACGGACGAATCTGCCAGATTTAGCTGACGTCTGCCATATCTCCATCGAGGCGACCCGCTTCGGGCTCCACCACGGCACTTCATGCCGGTCCGGCCGTCATGCACGTCCGGTCTCCTTGCCGGTTTCGCGTGTCGCGTTGTAGTTTTGTCTCCGTTGAGAGGTGCAGGGGTTCAAAGGATCACGCGGCGACACAGCAATTGCGGCAATGGCTGTCCGGTGTGCCTGGGGACCGTCCCATGTCAGTGGATGAGGAGGACACCCGATGATGGTTCTTCGCGTGATGGTGATCCTGACGGCGTTTGCCGGCTGCGCCATGGCAGCAGGCAGCGGCACGACCGGCAACACGGCAACGTTGTCTGACGCCGTTGACCTCGTCGAGTCGGGCGACTACGGGGAAGCACTCGTTCTCCTGGAGGATCTCAATCGCAGGGAGTCCGGCAATCCGGATACTCTGAACATGCTGGGGTACGCATCACGCCTCATCGGCAGGCTTGACGACGCCTTCACGTGGTACGGGATGGCTCTGGCCATCGACCCACTGCATCGAGGGGCCAATGAGTACCTGGGAGAACTCCTGCTCGAGACCGGCGACGTCGCAGAGGCGAGGGAGCGCCTTGCGGCTCTCGAAATCGCGTGTCCGTATGGCTGCGAGGAACGGGACGAACTCGCTGAGGCCATTGCTGCGGCCACTCAATAGAGTCCCGGAGTCAGCGCGATTCAGACTGTGGCCCATGCGTCCCCGGGGCAGGTCCACGCAACCACGCCAATCACACCCAATCAGTGATGTGCGCTGAGCGTCTTTCGGGTGCCAGGGGGACCCTTGGTCTGGTCGTCTGCGATCCCATCCCGGGCGGGCAGTGCTGCTCCGGCGCCTTGCCCTGCAACGGTTCAGAACGCCGTCACGGGAACGGCTGCGCCAGACGCAATCGTTCTTGCTACTTGCGCACGGCCACATCGTGTCGCATAGAATGGGTCCGGAACGCCCGGCAAGGGTGCTTCTGAACGTCAACTGGGGAGACACACAATCATGGACCTGACAAGGAAGTTCCTGTCGGCCGTCACTGCCGGCGCAATGCTTGCCGGTGTCGCAGCGACAGCGGGCGCCCAGTCAATTCCCGAAACGGATGAGCCGATCAAGCTCGCCATGAACGAGTGGACGGGCCAGCATGTTTCGACGGTCGTTGCCGGCGAAACGCTGAAGCGGATGGGCTACAACGTCGAATACGTCACCGCCGGATACTATCCACAGGTCTCGGCCGTCGCCGACGGCGACCTTCATGCGACCCTGGAAATCTGGAGCTCCAACATCGGCGAGGGCTGGGACGAGCATTTCGATTCCGGCGCGGTTGAAATCGTGGCGCTGTCCGGGCTCAAGCCGCAGGAAGCCTGGTTTGTTCCGGGATACGTCGTCGACATGTGTCCGGGCCTGCCGAGCTGGGAGGCGCTCAACGACTGCGCCGACATGTTCGCAACACCTGAGACGATGCCTTCGGGCCGATTCCTGGACTACCCGGCCGAATGGGGCGACAAGAATGCTCCGCGCATTGCCGCGCTCGGGCTCGACTTCGTGAACATCCCGTCGGGCGGCGAAGGCTCGATCATCGCCGAGATCAAGTCGGCCTACGAACGCCAGGCGCCGCTGATCACCATGTTCTGGGAACCGCACTGGATGCACGCCCAGTACGACTTGGTCCGGGTCTTGCTGCCCGAGTACTTCGAAGGTTGCGAAACCGACGCATCGCTCGGCATGAATCCCGACGCCACCCATGATTGCGACTGGGCCGGCGCCGAGATCTGGAAGGTCGCCAATCCGGGGCTCAAGGACAGCCATCCCGGCGCCTGGGGGCTGATCGAGGCCTATTCCATCACCAACCTCGAGCAGGCCCAGATGATGTCCGAGATCGACGACAAGGGCCGCGACCTTGAAGAGGTCGTCAACGAGTGGCTCGACAACAACTCCGAGGCGATGCAGGGCTGGATCGATCACGCGACGATGTAGGCACTCATCGAGAAGAACGAACCGAAAGGCCGGACGTCGCCGTCCGGCCTTTCTTCGTCTGAAACCGCAGTTCCGGCACGAGACTTCGGGTCAGGGCAGTGCGAACTCCGCCGCCAGTTCCGTCAGTTCCCGCTTGAAGGGGATATCCCCGGGCTCCGTGCCCAGTTCGCGGGCGAAGCGATGGCCTTCGTAGACCGCCGCGGCGATGGTGGCAGGGCCG
>JAJEBJ010000005.1 GCA_022822575.1 Alphaproteobacteria bacterium
AATCAACCACTTACGATTGCCATACGAGAACTGCACCCAACTGACGTCAATCCTGACGAGCAACGTGATGCAGCACCTGCCCGAAGTGCTTTATGTGGAACAAGAGCGTGATGCCATAGCGCGGTGGACAGCGGATCGCAATGCGGAGGCGGAGGTTCTGGCGGTACGTGATCTGAAGCACTCGGCGCTGCTCGGGCTGCTTGTTCTCGCAGATGTATCAGAAGATGACGACAGCAGCACCTTGCACCTTGGCTACATGCTTGCGGAAGAAGCATGGGGAAAGGGTTATGCAACTGAGCTGTTGTCAGGATTGATCGAGCATCTGCAATCCTGCGGAAGCGTATCGAGAATTCAGAGTGGCGTTGTAATCGACAACAAGGCCTCGGCAAGAGTTCTGGAAAAAGTCCGATTTACGAAATCGGACCGCCTGTCGACAGAAGACACTGAAGTTTTTGTGAGAGAAATGTCATAGCAAGGTAATCATCAGCCCTCCGGCGGGCCGCTTTTCTGATCATGAGTCTAACAACCAAGATCGTGTGGGGCGCTTGAGGACGCACGCTGTGGTGCTAGAAAGGGGGGGGGCCGGATCGTTGCATGGATCGTTCCCGAGGCGGTATGACGATGAAGATCGACACCGTGGTCATCGTGCGCTCCGCGCGCGTGGCCGCGCGACGCCAGCGGCCTGCCGCTCCGCTTCGCCTGGAGCTCAGGGCAAGCCCACGACAGCACGCTCGCCGGGGCCCTGGCTGGACGGTCACCTGTCGCCCGACGGCTTCGTGCTCGCCGACAAGGCCTGCGACGCGGAATGGACCAGGGCGATGATCAAGGCCCAGGATGCGGTGCCCATCATGCCTGACCGCAGAGGCGCCACGGCGCTCCATGCTTTCAGCCGCGATCTCTACCGCCTGCGCAACCAAGTCGAGCGCTTCTTCAAACAAATTCAAACGGTCCCGGCGCATCGTAACACGCAATGAAAAGCTCGCCGCCAACTACATCGCAATGATCAAAATCGCCACAATCTGCATCTGGTTGTGGGCCAATAAGTCCATGCCCCGGTCCGCCCCGTGAAAGGATTGTGATCGAACCAAGGAGAGACTCACCATGACACGCAATGTTGGACCGTTCGATCTGGAGACCGTCCGCCTGGTCATGGATCCGCGAGGCCGCGCAACGCCGAAGCGGATCGGGCCCGATTTCTACAGCGAGCTCGACGCAGAGTTCGGCGGCTTTGCCGGCCACTTGCTGATCTCGACACATGAATTCACCGAACCGTGGGGCACCTGGGAGATGCATCCGAAGGGCGACGAAATTGTCTATCTGCTGTTCGGCGATGTCGACTTCGTGTTGTGGTTCGCCGGCACCGAGCGTGCGGTTCGCCTTGGCGAGCCCGGCTCCTATGTGATCGTTCCTCAAGGCACCTGGCATACCGCGCGGCCGCACGAGAGGAGTGCCATGCTCTTCGTCACCGCGGGCGAGGATACGCGGCATGGCGAGGCTCCTGAGGCGGTCTGAGGCGCCTTGGCGGCTACCTCTCCCAGTTTTCCGTCTGGCGTACGCACCAAGGAGACAGGCATCATTGGGGCCGGGAAAGTGGAGTCGAGCACTGGCCGGCCAGCCCAGCTGGCCGGCCGAGTACCGATTGCGAGCCAATCTCCTGGCTGAAGCAGCGATTGCGAAACAGTTCAGAAGTGGTCACGGCCGACACCCCAACGTGTAGGGGCGACCCGCCGATCGTCGAGGCGCCGCCTCCGACGCGCGTCTTCTTGGGCATCGACTGCACTGAGCCGTTCGTGGTCGGCTTCCCAGACGACGTGCTCAGCGAGTGCGAATGAGCCACAGCCTGTCAGCGATCGGCGGTGATCCTCATTCCATTCGTTCCTTTCCCATCCCGCATCCGGAGAACTGCTCGACGCGTGGGACGGATCACCGCCGCCTCTCTTCAAAGGTGATATGTGCGAGGCTTCGCGCGCTCACATGCGCTCGGCCCCGACACAGCGCCTTGTTGGAGACCCGCGGTCGCGAGTTGGTCGCCGGCACCAGCACGCCCGGACTACGACGACACGGGACTGAGCCGCGAGGGAGCGATGATCGAGAATGCGTTCCTTGCCGGCCGCGTCTCAACCAGTGCCGGCGTCGACTGGAATCCCATCCTGTTCGGCGGTGCTCTCCGGCGCATGGCTCATCAGTGCGTCTATCCGATTGGCAACCCTCTGAGCTGGTTCGCGCAGTTGGGCGATCGTCCAGTCCGCAGCGTAGCCCTCCGTCACGTCGTTGGGTCTGGCGTGGTTCACAAGGCGCTTGGTCAACGGCGAGGGAAGCATCAAGTCACGCTCGGCCACCGTGATGAAGCAGTTGCGGAACGCATGGAACCAGAACTTCGCGCCGCCCGTCTTCGTGATGCGCGGGTAAAGATAGTGCGGGTCCTCGACATGCCCGGACTTGCTGGCCGGAGAAGGGAATACCCAGTCCCGCACGGTGACCGGCATCGCCGGCCTCGCCGCCCGACGCCTCTCAAGGATAAGTTCCAGTTGTCGGGTGATCGGAAGCTCAAGAGGGACCCGGGTCTTGGTCTGCTCGACGCGGAAGGTGAGCGACGCCATGTCTACTCGCTCCCAGCGCAGTGTCAGGACTTCTCTCAGCCGCATGCCGGTGTAAAGCCCGAACCACAGCGCGTCACTCATGGCCGGCATCTTGACCTCGGCCTCGATGCCAGTTCGCCAACAGGGCAGCACCTCGGCGGGTGTGGAGATCTTGCGTCGCGTCTTGCGATGGAACTTCCCGCCTGCGGCAAGCCAGAGGTCAACCGGGTTGCGCAGACCTTCGAGATCGACGCAGGGACGGCGGTAGACGGAACGCAGCAGAGACATCGCGTGGTTGGCCGGTGACCAGCCGTGGTCCACGGTAATGCGGTTGAAGCGCGCCTCCACCTCGCGCCGCGTGATGGAATCGAGTGGGCGGCTGAGCCAGTCACCGAGATAGCGCTCGGCCTCGTAGCGGTAGAGCTTGTTGGTGTTCTCGGAGCGGTTGGGATTGGCACCCAGATAGTCCTTGAGCGCATCCGCCAGGGTCGGCATCCCTCGCGCCTGCGAACGTTCCTCAGCCGGGTCCTCACCGCTGGCTACTTTGCCGAGGGCGGTCTGGGCAAGGCGCCTGGCCTGACCGGGCGCGATCTTGCCGTATCGACCGAGCACGACCTGCTTGTTTGGCGCCTTCCTGCCGCCGTCACCTGCACGGTAGTTGACGATGAAGGACTTGGCGCCGGTGGGGTGCACCCTGACGCCGAAGCCTGTGAGCCTGTCATCCCACGCGATCCAGGGCTTGTCGCCAGGCTTGAGGGCATCGACGGCACGCTTGTTGATGGTAATCTTGGTCTTGGCGATGCGTTTTCCCGGCTTCGTGTTCATGGGGACATTGGAGCATGGGCCTGTCGAACTGTCAACACACTGCCCAACACGCGAAAGGGACTGAAAGTCATTCCATGTCGCCTCACGAAGGGAGAATGCTTCGCGCAATTCCGACAACCTGTTGCATATGTTGGTATAATGTCCTTCTATGTCCTTTCATGCATGCTTAACGATACATTTGCTCGTAAGTCTACGCGCCACTCAGCGCGCGGCGCACTTGCGCCGTCCGGGCCTTCGGCCCGGGGAGCCCGCGAGGCTCCGCCCTTGTCGGTGCGGCGGGGTTCGCTATTCTGCCGGCGCTTGAGGGCAAGGGAGGGCCAAGACATGCCGTCGATGCTGGTCACCGGTGCGAGCAGGGGGCTCGGCCTCGAAATGGTGCGCCAATTCGTGGGCGACGGCTGGCGCATCTATGCCTGCTGCCGCACGCCCGAGACGGCTACCGACCTCGCCGCGCTCGCCGCGCGCTCCGACGGCGCGATCACGCTGCACACCCTCGACGTGAGCAAGCCCGAGCAGGTCGCGGCGCTCGCAGACGAGTTTCGCGGCACGCCGATCGACATGCTGGTCAACAACGCGGGCCTGCTCGGCTGCACCATCGACGCGATGGAGCCGGCCAACTTCGGCTCGATCGACTACGACGCCTGGATGCAGGTGCACGAGATCAACACCATGGCGCCGCTCCGCGTGACCGAGGCCTTCGTCGACCATGTCGCGGCGAGCGAGAAGAAGCTGCTCCTCTTCATGTCCACCCACATGGGCTGCATCACCGAGCTCGCCGACGGCGGCCTCTATCCCTACCGCTCGAGCAAGG
>JAJEBJ010000106.1 GCA_022822575.1 Alphaproteobacteria bacterium
GTGGCCGTCCGGTGTCCCTTCGTTCCTTCATATGAGGCATCGACTCCCGCTTTCCGGTTGGTCCCGGTCATGGCATGGTGGTGCGATCCGGAACTGAACCATGCACTATAGCAGACCCTTCTCGGTGGACGGTCCCATACCGGTGATCGACATTGCGCCCTTTCGGACACGCGACGCGGCGGCCCGTAACCACGTTGCCGCGAGAGTTCGTGCGGCGTGCGAGGACACCGGATTCTTCCTCATGTCCGGTCACGGGTTCTCCCGGACACTTCTCGACCGTATCGGCGCGGCGTCACGCGGGTTCTTCGACCTCCCGCTCGAGGAGAAAAGGAGGGTCGGTGAGAGTGGCCCCGTCCCGGGCGGCTTGATGTACTTCGGGCATGGCGCAGAAGCGCTCGGCGCGACCCTGGGCGCGGAGTCGATCGGCGATATCAAGGAGACTCTCGACTTCGGACCGGGATTTCATGGTGACGCGTGGCCTCGCGAGCCGGCGGACCTGGAACCGGCGTGGCAGGCCTGTTACGAGGCGATGTCAGACCTTGCGCAGACCTTGCGCCATGTCTTTGCCAGGGCCCTCGATCTCGACACCGCCAGTTTCGACCAGCTGTTCGAAGGGCACCTGTCGTCACTGAGGGTCATCAACTATCCCGAGCAGACTCGCCCGCCGCTGCCTGGCCAGTTGCGGGCCGGCGCCCATTCGGATTACGGCGTGCTGACGATCCTCGCGACCGATGACGCGCCGGGCGGTCTCGAGGTGCTGAAACGGGACGGTTCATGGTGCGCGGTACCCCATGTGGCTGGCACGTTCGTGGTCAACATCGGGGACGCCATGATGCGATGGACCGATGATCACTGGGTGTCGACGCAGCACCGAGTGGTCAATCCGCCGCAGGATTCGACAGGGCCCACGCGCCGCCAGTCGATCGCTTACTTCCACAATCTGCCGCGTGATACCATCATCGAGTGCCTGGAACCGTTTCGCCAGGCGGGGCGCCGGCCGAAGTACCCGCCCATCACCTATGGCGAGTATGCGGAACTGCGTTACCGCCAGGCTCACGGCGAAGACAAGAACCTCGACCTGTAACGGAGCTCTCCATGACATCGTATTCGGCGACCGCACTGGGCATCGATGTTGCAGAAATCGACCGCAGGCTGGCGGAGAACTGGAGTCTGCCCACCCGGTTCTACTCGGATCCGGATATCTTCAACCTCGAGCTTGAGGCGATCTTCGCGCGGCGCTGGCAGTTTTTCTGTCCGCTCCACAAGGTGAGGAAGCCCGGAGACGTGGCCGTGAGGCGAATTGGCCGCTTTCCCATCGTCGTCACCCGTGACCGTGACGGCCGCCTCAACGGGTTTCTCAATGTCTGCCGGCACCGGGGCTACACCGTCGTCGAGAGGGACAAGCGTTCCTGTGTGCGCCTCGCCTGCCGGTATCACGGATGGTCCTACAATCTCGACGGTTCGCTGGCTCATGCGCCCGACACCGCCGGTGAAGCCGGGTTCTGTTCCGCAGACCTTGGTTTGAGGCCGGTGGCGGTCGACGAGTGGGGTGCCATGGTGCTGGTCCATCCCGACCCCGATGCGGCCCTCTTGCGCGATACCTATCCGGAGATGTTCCGCACGGCCCGCGAGGTCGGATTCGACATCGATGCGGACGAATGGATCCCCTGGAGGGAGGTCGTCTACGACATACCCACCAACTGGAAGCTGTGGTACGACAACGGAACCGAGTGCTACCACTGTCCCAACATCCACTCGGAGTCCTTCGGCAAGGCCTTCAATGTGGATCCTGCTCTGACTGACATGCGCCTGGGTGAGGGCTTCACGTCGTACACGTTCATGGGCCATCAGGCAGAAAGGTCGGCCAACGATCTGACGGCGAACAGTTACATCTCGTTTCAGCTTTTTCCCGGCATGACCTGCATCGCGCAGGACGAGTTTATGCACATGACTGGCATGACGCCCCTGGAACCTGGACTGACGCGGCACACCGCCTACTACATGGCGGCGAGGGGAGCCTGCGAGGAACGGCTCGAAGGCTGGTTCAGGATCTGGGACGACACCTATCGCGAGGACAACGAGGTGACGGCCGTGCAGCACGAGAACCTCAAGTGCGACCGCCAGCCCTACAACCGCTACGTCGCCGGTCGTGAAGCACCGGCACAGCACATGAACGCCATGGTGTGGAAGGACTGCAGGGCGGCCCTGCTTGCCTGACGGCCAGCCTCCATTTGTGCACAGGGATGACAGCACATCCCTCCACCCATCCTTGCGTGTCGGGTTATCGTGGTGGCGTCTTTCTGCGGGTGGGAGTCCCATGAATGGCCTCTTTCGGCGAGCACCTGAATCCCACGGTGTCGATGCTGCTCGGCATGCTGAATGTCGAACATCTGAAGGTGATGATGAAATGGCTGTCGCCGCCAAAGCCATGGCCGACACGCAAGGCTGAACTGGTCGAGGCTGTCGAAAGCGCGCTCCAAGGTGAGTCGCTTCGCCGGATCTGGAACGGGCTTGACGAATTCGAGAGGCTCGCGGTGAGCGAGGCGCTCCACGGAGCAGGGGGCTACGACCCCGTGCGGTTTGCCGCCAAGTACGGAACACGGCCCAAGGGCCATCTCCCCCTCGACAAGCGGGCTTCAATGCCGTTCAGGTTGATCTTCCATTCGAGAGACCGCTGGGGCGCCGCCGACGATCTCACCATACCCCGAGACCTGGCTGATCGTCTGCGCTCCTTCGTGGAAGAACCACCGGAGACCTCCCTTGCCAGTCACGATGACGTGCCACGGACCGTCTGGCAGCGGCCTCGCTATCGCTTCACGCATGGTGGCGGGGAGAGTCCGGAAACCGAGGGCGAGGTCCTGCGCCGGGACATGGAGCAGGCGGCACAGCGCGATCTCATCACCGTGTTGCGTCTGATCGATCTTGGCCGGGTTGGCGCAAGCGCGAAGACCCGGCGGGCCACGGCGGCCGCCTTGGGTCACATCGAGGAGGGGCTTGCCGGGGGAGACTTCTACGAGGAGTCCAGCAAGAAGCCCGACGCACGGGGGCAGGTGATCGGGCCGATCAGGGCCCATGCCTGGCCGTGGCTGGTCCAGGCCGGAAAGCTCGCTGAGGTGCGCGGCTCGAAGCTGGCCCTTACAAAGGCGGGCCGCAAGGCCCTGGGAGTGGCGCCGGCCGAGACGTTGCGCCTCGTGTGGCGGCGGTGGGTCGGCACCTCGTTGCTCGACGAGTTCAGCCGAATCGACGACGTCAAGGGCCAGAGCAGCAGCAAGGGCAAGCGCGCCAAGACAGCCGTGGCAAAGCGGCGCCCCCTGATCGCAGAGGCGCTGGCGGAATGCCCCGTTGGCCGATGGGTGCTCTTCGACGATTTCTCCAGTTACATGCAGGCCGAAGCCTTCGACTTCGAGATCACGCGCGACCCATGGACTCTCTACATCGCCGATTCCTACCACGGTTCCCTGGGATACGCCGGCTATCACGACTGGTGCATTCTTGAGGGCCGCTACCTTCTGTGCGTGCTGTTCGAGTACGCCGCCACACTTGGCTTGATTGACGTTGCCTACACGCACCCGGCGAACGCCAGGCTGGATTTCGTGAATCTGTGGGGATCTGAAGACCTGGGCTGGCTCAGTCGTTACGACGGGCTGCTCTATTTCCGGCTCAACGCTCTTGGCGCCTGGTGCCTGGGGCTCAGCGACACCTACGAGCCAGGTGTTTCCGATGTGCGGACTTCGCTGAGCATCTTTCCCGACCAGCGGATCACGGTCCGGGACTCCCTGACGCCGGAGGATAAGCTGGTCCTCGAAACGATTGCAGAACCCGAGGCGGAGGGGGTCTGGCGTCTGGCCCATGCCAAGATCCTGACGGCTCTCGAGAGCGGACAGGAGGTCAAGGGATTCCGGGACTTTCTTGCGGCGCGGGACGATCAGCCACTGCCGGAGGCGGTCGAGGGGTTGTTCAGGAATGTGGAGCGCAGAGCGCGCGCACTCACGATGAAGGGTTCCGCACTCCTGATCGAATGTGCTGACGAGGAGACGGCTGCCAGGGTGGCCGGCGACTGGGCCTCGGCGAAGTTCTGCATGCGTGCCGGGAAGACGCTTTTGGTTGTCCGGACGGCCCAGGAAACCGCGTTCCGCAAGGCCGTACGCAGCCTCGGCTACGGACTGCCGCCCGTCTGAGGGGGAGGGGGACGAAGTCCGCGCGAGTGAAGGAGGAGCGACATGCTTGGACGAATCTGTCTTGTCGGGCTGGGAACCATGGGCCGGCCGATGATCCGGCGTCTTGCTGAAGCAGGATGCGGCACGGCCGGTTGGGACACCGACGCCGAGGCGAGGAAGGGACTGGGCGCGGCATCTCTCGAGGAGACAGCGCTCGAGGCCGACACCGTGATCACCGTGCTTCCGGACGGGGAGAGTGTCGCCAGCGTTGTCCATGCTCTCCACGGGCCGCGGGAGGGCCGCGTCTTTCTCGACTGTTCCTCCATCGATGTGGCCACCACGCGCCGCCTTGCCGAAATGGCGGCCGCTGCGGGATGCGGATTTGTCGATGCGCCGATGTCAGGTGGCCCCGAAGGCGCCCGCAACGGGACCTTGAGTTTCATGGTTGGTGGGTCGTGCGAAGATGTCGCCCGTGTCCGGCCCCTGCTCGACATCATGGGAAGGCGGATCATTCACTTCGGCGAAGCCGGGTCGGGTCAGGCCGCCAAGGCCTGCCACAACATGATATGCGGCATCACCATGCTTGGGGTCTGCGAGGCCTTCGCCCTGGCCCAGTCCCTCGACCTCGATGCCGGAAAGTTCCTTGATCTGTGCCGCAGCGCCGCGGCGCAGAGCTGGATCCTGGACAACCGCTGTCCGGTGCCGGAACTCGCGCCCGATACACCGGCGTCCCATGGCTATGCCCCGGGGTTTGCCGCACGGTTGATGGCCAAGGATCTTGCTCTCGCCCAACAGGCGGCGTCGACCTCCGGTCAGATGACTCCCTTTGGTGCCGAGGCCGCCAGGCGTTTCGCACGCTTTGCTGCGTCCGGACACGGTGAATTCGACATTTCGGCCATCTATCGGGCCATCCGCCCTGATTCGATGGCGGGGTGATGTCAGGCTTTCAGGCGGGCATTGCCGGGATCGTAGAAGGGCAGGGGCGACAGAGTTGCAGGGCGGTCTTTCCCGAGAATCCTGATTGACCAGTTTCCCGGTGGTGCGTCGGACCTTACGTAGCCCAGGGCCAGGCGCTTCATCGTGCGAAAGCCGGTGCCGGCCGATGTCACATGGCCGGCCGGCACCGAGTCGACCAGGATCGGATCACCGGGCAGTGCGTCCGCATCGCTGTCGGCAATGACGAATCCGGTGAATCGCCAGGTGGATTCGGTCTGGCGTTGGCGCACAACGGCATCGCGGCCGATGAAATCCTCCCTGTCAAAGGCAATAAAGCGGTCCAGCCCGGCATCGAACGGAGTGTACTCGGTACCAATGTCGAGCCCCCAGGCGTGATAGCCCTTCTCGAGACGCAGTGAATCAAGGGCCCATGAGCCAAAGTCGACGAGACCACGCTCCTGTCCGTAGTGCCGCAGGGCGTCATGAACCACCTGGAGGTCGGCGGAAGCGAGATGAAGTTCCCAGCCCAGTTCTCCAGCATAGGAGACGCGCAGCGCCGTCGCCCTGCATCCGGCGATGGCGACGGAGGCGGCGGTGAGCCAGGGCATGGCATCGTTTCCGAGATCGGAATCGGTCACGCTCGCCAGAAGGTCGCGTGACCGGGGCCCGGCCAGCATGAGGGTGGCGTCCCTTGCGCATCCGCGTCGCAGTTCGACGCGCCATGCAGAAGGCAGGGCTTCCCGCAACCAGTCGTGATCGCGTTGTTCGGCCAGGGTCGGACCACACAGGAGGTAGTGATTCTCGCCCAGGCGGGTAATGGTGGCCTCGCTCCAGATCCTCCCCGATGGCGTGAGCATGTAGGCGAGGCGTGTGCGGGACGTTTCCGGAATCCTGCCGCAGAACACCCGCTCTAGGTAGCGCGTTGCATCCGGGCCCTTGACCTCGAACTTGGAAAAACCACCGTGATCCATGATGCCGACAGCATCGCGGACGCCCTCGCATTCACGCCGCACCGCATCGCGCCATGGTTCCCGGTCGCGGAAACTCAATGGCGCATCATCACGTTTCCCATCGATATCGAACCAGAAGGCGCGTTCCCAGCCGCCGATTTCTCCGAAGACCGCTCCCCTGGAAGCCAGGGAACCATAGAGGGGTGTTGTCCTCATGGGCCGCGATGAGGACAGAAGGCGCCGGGGGTAGGGAATGGCGTACTGCAGGCCGTAGACCTCGACCGCCCGTTCAACAGCCATCTGCCCAGTGGCCCAGTTGCCGAAGCGCCGGGGATCCCAGGCCGCCATGTCCCACTCGGTTTCGCCTTCGCTGATCCACTCGGCGATGGCCTTGCCGGCGGCGGCCGAATGGGTGATGCCGATCTGGATTCCACAGGCATGGAAGAAGTTCTTCAGCCCATAGGCCGGGCCACACAGTGGCAGGGCGTCCGGGGCGTAGGCGATGGGGCCGTTGACGAAGCGCCGGATTCCGGCCTCGCGAAGCAGCGGAAAGTGACCAAGCGCATTCCCGAAGGCCTCCGCGATGTCGTCGGGTGATTCGCTGAAGAGCTGGTGGGCAAAGTCCTGCGGCAATCCGTCGGCGAAAACGGGTCGGCCGGGGTGGTCATAGGAGCCCAGGAGCATTCCGGCACCTTCGCGCCTCAGGTAGAACCCCAGATCGGGATCCCGCACCAGGGGGAAGGGATCATGCGAATTCATGAGGACCGGGAGGGGTTCGGTGACCAGGTACTGGTGCTTGAGTGTTGCCACCGGAATGGACAGTCCGGCAAGGCGTGCCACGGCGCCTCCATAGAAGCCTGCGGCATTGACGATCGTCTGCGTCGTCACCTCTCCCTTGTCGGTCGTCACACGCCATTCACCGCTGCGTGTGGCTGAAAGGCCCGTGACCCGGGTGAACCGCTCGATCGCGGCACCGGCCTCGCGGGCTTGTCTGGCGAGTGTCTGTGTGAGTTGGGCGGGGTCGATGTCGCCCTCACCGGGATCGAGGATGCCACCGACGATGTCCGGTCCGGCCGAGTAATGGGGATGCAGCGCCTCCATCTCGCCTGGCGTGATCATCACGAGTTCCACGCCCGCGGATGTCGCCAGGCCTGCGAGACGCCGGTAAAGTTCCATGCGGTCCTCGCCGTGCGCCGGCCAGAAGGCCCCGGTGTGGTGATAGCTGACGTCCTCGCCAAGCGCGCCATAGAGGTGCCGCGCATAGGCGCCGGCACGCATGCCGAGCCAGCTTGTCGCATAGATCGGGATGTTCCCCGCAGCATGCCAGGTTGAACCGGATGTGAGTTCGTCCCGTTCGATCAGCAGGCAGTCCCCGACACCGGCCTGAGCCAGGTGCCACAGGCAGGAAACGCCGACGGCGCCGCCGCCGATGACAACGACCCTGGCCGATTTCCGCATTGCCTAGTGTTCTGCCAGGAGATGGCCGAAACCGTCGATCGGGTCCGTGATCCCGAGATGCCGCAGGGTCTGCCAGTAGAGTGCCGCGTTGCAGGCGACTACTGGCTTGCCGGTGAGTGCTTCGAGGGAGGCGAGGAGGCCGCAGACCGGAAGCGCCGTTCCCACCTGGAGAATGGCATCGCAGTCACTGATGGCGACCTCGAGGAATGCTGCCTCGATATCCTCTGGCGGAGTCTCGCAGATTTCCGGCAGCGAAGGCGCATCCGTACCGGCCACTGCCGCCACGGTGAACCCGGCATCAACTGCGTTGCTGGCGACCACCCGATTCGTGTCGACGTCGAAGGGAGTGACGATGGCGATCGTTCCGGCGTCGAGGCGCCGCAGGGCCTCGTGGCAGGCTGTCGAGGCATTGAAGACCGGAACACCCAGTGACGATGCCAGACCGCGGCAGCGTTCCTGGAGTTTCTTCACGCCACCTGGCCCGGCATCCGTGGTCAGGCCGATCGCAAGGGCGGCTGGATGGCAGTCCATGAGCCTGGTGGCCTCGCTGTCGAGGTCGTCCGAAATCCGCTCGCCGCCCAGACGGAATCTCTGCATCTGGTTTGTCACGCCAGGCGGACGCAGGGATTCGAGCTCCGGCTGGACGACTGTGTTCATCGCCGGCGTCATCACACCGATGATGGACCGGTAGCCCAGAGTGTCGGCCATTCAGCCGTTTTCCCTTAGCCAGGCGGCAAGTCCTTTCATGCCGTCGCGGTAGATGAGATCGCCGACGATCGATTCCAGTTTGGCCTCGTCCTCCCTGGCGCAATCGAAAGTTCCTTCCCAGATGCCCAGTGTCCAGTTGCCTTCCGTGATCGGGACGAAACTGTGGGTGGAGAGGTAGTTGGTGCAGGGCAAGGGCCCCTCGATGATGTCGTAGGTGTAGCAATGGTCGACGTCGGAGTGCGCCAGGAGTGTTTCGCGAAAGATGGTGCCATCGGCGATGTCGAGATGTCGAACTGACCCCACCGAGGTCGATGTTCCGGTCTCCATTCGGGCAGCCGTGACGGCCGGGTTCCACGCGCCCACACTGTCGAACTCCCTGACGGCTGCCCATGTTCTGTCGATGGGAGCCTCGATGATGATGCTGCGGTAAACGTTCATTTACTCGTCTCCAATTCCTGGAAGTTTGATGGAGAAGCGCGAGCGGATGGCCTGCTCCGCCGTTGCTTCGAGGTGAGCCGGCTCCGAAGCGCCGACGATCCGGGCGACTCGAGCCCTTGCCCTCTCCCAGACCGATACAGGACCGGATTCGAGCCAATCGTGAACGCTGCGCCTGTCGCCCAGGCAGGGATAGACATACTCGCTCTTCATGAGCGCCAGCGTCTGTGGCTCGCCAAGGTAGTGGCCATCACCGCAGACGACACGCTCCATGGCGTCGAGATCGATGGAATCCGGTGTGACATCAACGCCGCGAACCGAACGCAGGATGGCGCCCAGCATCTCGTCATCGATGACAAGGGCCTCAGGCGAGGCCACCGTGATGGATCCCAGCATGCCGACGGAAAGGTTGATCATGTCGGCTCCCGCGTGAGCCGTCAGAGTGATGGTGTAGGCCTTCTCGTACCCGGCCTGGACGTCCATTTCCTTGGAGTCGGTCATGCCGGCGGCAACGGTGGAGGGGAGCTGAAGGTGGCGCAGGAGCTGAGCCGCTGCGGCATTCGCTATGGCCGATTCGCCGCCTCCGCCACTCATCGCGCCGGTTCTGAGATCGGATATGAACGGCATGAAGGCATGGATGGCGGCATGGCCGGGCTTGAGGAGATCCACCACCATGAGGCCGGCGAGAGTCTCGGCAAGGCCCTGGGCGAGGGCACCGGCGAGCGTGACGGGGCTGGTGGCGCCCGCCTGACCCGCCGAACATGTTTGCACCGGCATGCCTTCGGTTATGGCGGCACGCATGGTGTCGACACCATCCGGTGCATAGCGAAGAGGTGAGACGGCATGCACCACGACAGCCATGCAGAACGGTTGCCGGCAAAAGCCGCCCTCGGCTCCAAGCGCGTGGTCGAACATGGACACCACCGGAGCGACGTGCCTGGCATGGGCAAACGACGTACCGATCGGCTTGCTCGTTCCGGCGAGGCAGGCGTAGGCGGTGTTGATGTCGAGTTCGAAGGTGTCGGAGATGTCCCGTGCCACCAGGGGGCGGATGCCGTAGTGCACGTTGGGGCACGCATCGACCACCCTCATGATGAAAAAGAGATCACGAAGCGTGGAGGGGCGATAGCGTCGCGTTGCGGCATCGAGGATATCGATGGCAGCACCACCGGTGCCGGTATGGACAAGACCGTTGCCGACGTCGATTCCCCGGTCCTCGACAAAGCCCGGTACCGCCACGCTCTTCGCCGCCCGCGCCAACGCCTTCTCGACCCTGATGCGCGGGAAGAGAATGCGGCCGTCCTCGCGCTGCCTGGCGCCATCGTCGAGTGCCGACCGCATGAACCAGTCCGGCGCCGATGCCATGCCGATTCGTTCAAGAATGGAAAAGGCGTTGTCGATGATCGTGTCGCGGGAGGTGTCATCGAGCGGCGAGAACCGACCACCCCACTCCCGTCGGGGAGCGGATGCCGGGAGACTGGTCGATCTTCGGGATTTCGACCGTGCCACCCTCTGATTGCGGGAGCGGCTCATGCACGATTGTTGTCACGCCCCGGGTGCAGGTTCAATTCCGAAAGTGGGTGAGTCTCCCTTGCACTCATCCGGGATGTCCGATCGAAACACATTGTGTCGCATTGCGGCCACAGGACGGTGTGAGCAGCGCACTTCAAAGTTGTCGAATGGCGCTTTCGACGGGAACCTGCGGGTCGGTTTCTTCGACGTGCGCCTGGCGAGGCGAAACGACAAACTGGTGTTCGGGTTGCTCATCGTCCACCCATCGGGAAGTCGGGTGGGGGATCTCCGAATCGTGATCATCGCACCCTGTTGCTGCTGGTGGTTCCCGAGATAGAGTGGTTTGCGCCACCCACGGGATGAGAGCTCGGCTGTCTTCCTGGCGACGGAACGACAGTGAAGAGTGCATCACCATGGGTCGACAATTGTGGCTGATAGGCTGCCTGCTCTTTATTGGTATCTCCTGGGGCGTGGTGCCAAGTCTGGCGCGGCTGGCCACGAGCGAGGGGGCGGATACTCTCAATGCAACGTTCCTGCAGTCCCTGGCCGGAGGTCTTGTCCTGCTGGCCCTGACGCTTGTGCGCGGCAAGCGGTTGCACCTGACATGGCGTCACATGTGGTTCTACACGGTGTGCGGTTTCACCGGGACCACGATCCCGACGGCCATCATCTTCGCTGCTTCTCCCGAAGTCGGGGCCGGCATGATCGCCATCGTGATCGCGCTTGCACCCATCCTCACCTATTTCGGCGCTCTCGTTCTCGGTTTCGAGCCGCACAGCTTCTGGCGTCTTGCCGGAATTGTCCTGGGCTTTGCCGCCGTGTTTCTCATCGTTCTTCCGGATCTCGAAGTCGGGCTGAAGTCCCTGACCGCATGGCTCCTCATCTCCTTGTTCATTCCCACTTGCTACGCCATTGAAAGTCTGATCATTGCACTCAGACGACCACCGGAAGGCGATGCCATGATGCTGGTGGCGGGCATGCTGCTTTCCAGCGCGCTGGTGTTGCTGCCTGTGGTGCTCCTAGGCGGTGCGGCGGATGAACTCGTGCCCGGGTGGGACACGGCGTCCGTGGCCGTGGGCAGCATTGCCATCATCAACGTGACCGCCTACGTGATCTTTCTCTACCTGATCTCTGCGGCGGGCCCGATATTCGCGACGTTCGCCGGTTACCTCAACATGGTGTCAGGCGTCTTCTGGGGCATCGTCCTCTGGCAAGAGAGCCACTCGCCGTGGGTCTGGGGAGCGGTCGTCCTTCTGGTCGTTGCGATGTACCTTGTCACGGAACGCAGAACTGCGAAGACGTGACCGGCATCCGGCAGCTCAAGGGCACATGTTCGTAGAGGACAGCCGAGCCTGAACGGAACCTCCGAAAGGCACAACCGGCCGTGGCTGCATTCCACGAGTTGAAGGTCCTTGTGGCGGTTGGAACTCGTAACTGGTACAAGGGCAGGGGGAGCATGGGTGATGGCATGAGTCGCAAGC
>JAJEBJ010000056.1 GCA_022822575.1 Alphaproteobacteria bacterium
GTTTGTTGCGCGGCGTCGACGAGGCGCCAGGCGATTTCGGCGCGATCGTCGTAGGGCGTGCCGTCCTGCTGGTGGTGCAGGTAATGAAACTCGCCAACTGCCGTGTAGCCGGCCTTGAGCATCTCGAGGTAGAGCAGGGCAGCGATGGCGCCGATCTCGTCGGGTCCGAGACGCGAGAGGAAGAGATACATCACCTCGCGCCAGCTCCAGAAACTGTCCGTCGTTCCCGTTCCCGCCCTTTCCCCCAGTCCCGCCATGGCCCGCTGGAAGGCATGACTGTGGAGATTGGCCATCCCCGGAATGGCCGGTCCCGCAAGGCGAACCGATCCGGACGGTGCGGGTGTGCCGGTGTCCACGGCCTCGATCATCCCTTCGGCGTCGACGGAGATCAGGACATCATCGGCCCAGCCGTCGATCAGCATCGCGGACGGCGCGTGAAGGACGGTATGGGTCATGTCGGCAGCTCCGCGAACACCAGGAGACAGCAATAATCGGCACGGTCCGGCGTGCGCAAGCCTTGTCTCCCGCCACTCACCGACCGCGCGCCTTCCTGGCATGACGGCAGGCAAGGTGGAGAGAATTGGTCAGAGCCGGTGTAAACCGGTCAATCCGTATCGGCACATCGGATCACGCGACCTGAGGAAGCTCGAGCCGATCATCGAAGGCGAATCCGAACGAGCAGGGACTTGATCGCGACGAAATGCCGTATAGAGCATTGCAAGGAGTTGAGCGCTCGTGATGGACACAACCCGCACCGGCAAGGTCGAACTCATCGAAGCGACACGTGACGACATTCCCCTCGTTGAGGACCTGGCGCGCTTCTACCTCTATGACATGGCGCGCCAGATCGGTCCCCACGAGGATTGGGTTGCAAACGACACGTGGCGGAACGAGCGGATGGATCTCTCGTACGCGTGGAACGAAGGCAACCATCCGTTTCGCATTGAGGTTGACGGCAACGTCGCGGGTTTCTGCCTGATCGATCGCTACTGCCTGGTACCCGGCGTCGACTGGAACATGGGCCAATTCTACGTGTCGGCCCCCTGGGCAGGACGCGGCGTGGGGCGCCGCGCCGCCGAATCCGCCTTCAATCTCTTCACGGGCTGCTGGCAAGTCGTGCAGTACCCTCAAAACCGGCCTGCCGTGCTCTTCTGGCGTCGGGTCATCGATGCCTATTCGGGCGGAGCCTTCGCAGAACGGCTCGTTCCAGGGCCGAATGGAGACAATACTCAACTCAACGTCATGACCTTTGCCGTATCGGACACGAAGCCGCGATCATGAAGAGCCTCTTCAACTCAGCGTTGACTTTCCGTTCGGCACTGAAGGTGCCAAGGTGACATCCATGTGGGATTCACTCTGGCTGGACGTTCGCCTCGCCACCATGGAGGAAGGCCGTGGCGCCTACGGCGTGATCGATGACGGTGCGCTCGGTGTCAGCGACGGGCGCATTGTGTTCTGCGGCAGACGCGACTCCCTGCCGGGTCACGCCGGAGCGCTCGCCCGTGAGGTGTACTGCCTCGACGGACGCTGGATGACACCGGGACTCATCGACTGCCACACCCATCTGGTCTACGGCGGCGACCGGGCAGACGAATTCGAGGCCCGTCTCCAGGGCGCGTCCTACGAGGATCTGCTCAAGGCGGGACACGGCATTCTTTCCACGGTTCGCGCCACGCGCGCGGCCGGTTGCGAGGCACTTGTCAGCGCGGCCCTGCCGCGGCTCGATGCGTTGCTGGCCGAAGGTGTCACCACGGTCGAGATCAAGTCGGGATACGGTCTCGATCTCGACACGGAATGCACCATGCTGCGGGCGGCGCGACACATCGCGACGATACGCCCGGTCAGTGTCGTGACCACGTTCCTGGGCGCGCATGCCCTGCCGCCCGAGTACGACGGCAGGAGGGATGACTATGTGGAGTTTGTCTGCACGAAGGTGATGCCGGAGATCGTCGCCTGCGGGCTGGCGGATGCCGTCGATGTCTTCTGTGAGTACATCGCCTTCACGGCCGGGGAAACGGATCGCATCCTTGCCAGGGCCCGCCATCTCGGTCTGCCGGTGAAGCTTCACGCCGGTCAGCTCTCGGAGTGTGGCGCCGCCGAGGTCGCCGCCCGCCATGGCGCACTCTCGTGCGATCATCTCGAGTTTCTCTCGCCGAAGGGAGCGCAGGCCATGGCGCAGGCCGGAACCGTTGCCGTGCTGCTTCCCGGCGCAGCCTATGTGCTGCGCGCGGACACCATGCCACCGGTCGATCTCATGCGCCGCCACGATCTTGCCCTGGCGGTCGCAACCGACTGCAATCCGGGCAGCTCTCCGGTGACGTCGCTGCTGCTCATGCTCAACATGGCGTCGACCCTCTTTTTTCTGACTCCCGAAGAGGCTCTCGCCGGTGTGACGAGACAGGCTGCACGGGCGCTGGGACTCCTGGGTGACCGTGGCACGCTCAGTGTCGGCAAACGGGCAGACCTGGCCATCTGGGACATCAACCACCCCAATGTCCTTGCCTATCAGGTAGGATTCAATCCGCTTCACGCCGTTGTCCGGGGCGGTTATGTGGCAACTCGGCATTGACAAGACCCCCTGCAGGGTCTGCTACACTCCACGGACCTGACAAACGGGAGATGGTCATGACACGTCGCAAGAGCCTGAGTGCCATTCTGGTCGTGTTCAGCCTCGCTGTGGGCGGTCACGCACAGGCGGAGATGCAGACGTCGGTCAACATCACGCCTGAGGGGGTGGCCATCGGTGGTTGGGACACCGTTGCCTACTTCACGGAGAACACTGCCGTCATGGGATCGGCGGAGTTTTCCCACGACTGGCAGGGAGCCACCTGGCACTTTGCATCGGCCGCCAACCGCGATCTTTTCGCCGGCGATCCAGAAGCCTACGCCCCGCAGTTCGGCGGCTGGTGCGCCTATGCCCTGACGCAAGGTGAATACGCGGCAGAGGTCGATCCCGAGCAGGCCTGGACCGTCCACGACAACCAGCTGTTCCTCAACTGGAATGCCAAGGTCCGCAAGAGATGGGTCGACAATGGCATCGAGGACGGTGTGGCTGAGGGTCGCGAGACCTGGGTCGAGGTGGAACAGCAGATTCTCGATGGCGACGCGAATTACTCGCGCAAGTCGAATTCCCCGTGGAACGACCTCTGATCGACGTCCAGGCAAGGTGGTTGCCATGACAACACCCCGCGTCCTCGTTTTCCAGCACATCGCCATCGAGCATCCCGGCGTGTTCCGGGACTTTCTCGCGGAGGATGACATTGCGTGGACCGCGGTGGAACTCGACGAGGGGGAGGCGATTCCGGACCTTGCGGACTTCGACGTGCTGTGGGTCATGGGCGGTCCCATGGATGTCTGGCAGGACGATCTCCACCCATGGCTCGAACCCGAGAGGCAGGCCATTCGCGAGGCCGTCGTGTCGCGCAGGATGCCGTTCCTGGGGTTCTGCCTGGGCCATCAGCTTCTCGCCCAGGCGCTCGGCGGCGAGGTCGGACCGGCAGACGAGCCGGAAATCGGCATCCTCGAGGTGGAGCTTGAACCGGCCGGTCTCGCGAGCCCCCTTTTCAGGGGCCTCCCGGCGGTTCACCGCACCCTGCAGTGGCATGGCGCGGAAGTCCGCGGTGTCCCGCCTCAGACCCGGGTGCTGGCGAAGTCCGGCGCCTGTGCGACGCAGGCGCTCGGATATGACGAGCATGCCTTCAGTATCCAGTACCACATCGAGATTACCTCCGAGACGGTGAGCCAGTGGGCCAGGGTGCCGGCCTACAAGCGTGCCCTCGAGGACAATCTCGGCGCCGGAGCCCTGCCGCGGCTCGAGGCCGATGCCGCCGCCGCG
>JAJEBJ010000298.1 GCA_022822575.1 Alphaproteobacteria bacterium
TGGCCCGCCTCGCCGAGGCCGGAATTGAGGTCGACGCCAGCCATCCGCGCCTTGACAGCCTTGTCGACGAGGTCAAGGCCCGGGAGTTCGAGGGCTTTTCCTATGACGGCGCCGGGGCGAGTTTCGAACTGCTGGCCAGGAGGCTTCTGGGGACGGTTCCCACCTACTTCGAGGTCGAGAGTTTCAGGGTTCTCGTTGAGCGGCGTCACAACGCCCTTGGCAGACTCGTGACGAGTTCGGAAGCGACGGTCAAGCTCATCGTCGGCGGCGAACGCCTGCTCTCGGTGGCCGAGGGCAACGGTCCTGTCGATGCTCTCAACCATGCCCTTGCAAAGGATCTCGGCAAGTATGCCGGTTACCTCGGCGGCTGGCGCCTGGTGGACTACAAGGTGAGGATCCTGTCGCCCACGGCCGGCACCGGAGCGGTGACACGTGTGGTCATCGAGAGCACCGACGACAGCGACATGCCGTGGAGCACCGTCGGGGTTTCCGCCAACATCATCGACGCCTCGTTCCAGGCGCTGGTCGATTCCATCACCTACAAGCTGCTGCGCGAGAATGCGCCTGCGTGATGGCTCCGCCAGCCATCATTCTGGTGCGTCCCCAGTTGGGGTGGAACATCGGCGCCGCGGCCCGTGCCATGGCGAACTTCGGACTGGACGATCTGCGCATCGTGGCGCCGCGTGACGGCTGGCCCAACGAGGATGCCCGGGCGATGGCGACGGGAGCCGGGGACATTCTCGAGCGCGCCAGGCTTCATGCCACCGCCCGTGAAGCCGTCGGCGATCTTCACCGCCTGTGGGCCACCACGGCGCGGCATCGCGACATGGCCAAGCCCGTCCTCACTCCCGGGGAAGTGGCACAGGCCTGCCGCTCCGGGGATCTGCGGACCGGCATTCTCTTCGGGCCCGAGAGCACCGGTCTTGCCAATGATGAGGTGGTTCTCGCCGACGCCCTCGTGCGCATTCCCACCCCGGGCCGTCAGCGGTCTCTCAATCTCGCCCAGGCCGTCCTCATTCTCGCCTGGGAGCACTCCCGCGCCGGCGAGGCGGTCGAGGAATGGCGCGCCGCCGACGTGCCGGCAACCATGGCGGAGTTTGACGGGTTCTTCGATCAGCTCGTCGGCGCCCTCGATTCATCGGGGTTCCTGCGCAACCGGGAACAGAGACCGGTGACGGTGCGCAACCTGCGTACCATGTTCCAGCGCGCCAGTCTTTCAGGGAGAGAGGTGAGGACACTGCGGGGCGTGGTGAGCGCCCTTGCGGAACGTCCCGGCGGGGATTCGGTTTGACAAAACAGAAGCGCTTGACTACAAGGCGCCGGCACTCCCGCCAGCGGAAATGGATGTGAACGTGGGCAAGAGAACTGTGAAGGCCGGATGACCAAGCGCCTGTCGTCGAAGTACAAGATCTGCCGCCGCAACGGCGAGAATCTCTGGGGCCGACCCAAGAGGTTCCTGACAAACCGGCTCTATGCGCCCGGTGAACACGGCCAGTCGAGACGCCGCCGGCCGACCGATTACGGCGTCCAGCTTGCGGCCAAGCAGAAACTCAAGGGCTACTACGGCAACATCACGGAACGTCAGTTCCGCCGTGTCTACGAGGAAGCCTACCGGCACCGCGGCGACACGATCGAGAACATGATCGGCCTTCTCGAGCGCCGGCTCGATATCGTGATCTACCGCATGAAGTTCGTGCCGACGGTCTTTTCGGCCAGGCAGTTCGTCAATCATGGCCACATCCGCGTCAACGGACGCAAGGTCAACATTCCGAGCTACCGGGTGAAGCCCGAGGACGTGATCGAGGTCAAGGAGGCCTCGCGCGAACTCCCCCTCGTGCTCGAGGCCGTGGTGTCAGGCGACCGCGACGTGCCGGAGTACCTGGAAGTCGACATCGACCGCATGCGGGGTGTCTTCCACCGGACCCCGTCCTTCGCCGAGGTGCCCTATCCGGTCAGGATGGAACCCAACCTCGTGGTGGAGTTCTACTCCAAGGCCTGATCTCCGGACACCTCCGGGCCTTCCCGAACCGCCGCCTTCTTCGTATCGGGCACGGTCCACGGACCAGGACGCATCGACCGGTTTGCTCCATCCCCGTGCAGCCGGACTCCGAACGAGCTGATTGCGGCGAGATGCCAGAGAGTCGGACGCCTGGCAGAGCGCCTCATCTTCGGCTCGGTGGGGGGCCTCCGTGGCCTGGAGCAGGCGATCACCCTCCATGATCCCGCCAACACGTTCTGCGAGGGCCTGGCTCAGGGACGACACAGGACACAGACGAGACATTCGAAGGCGGGACCCTCGGTCCGGTTCGTGACGGCTCGGGCCTCGTCTGCCGTTCGGGTGTCCTTGCCGGCAACGTCACCGGGGCTCACACACCGGGCTCCACGCCTGCGTGCTGATCATGATCCGCTGTGGCATTGCCACCAGGGCTCACCTCGCCTGGCAGTCGGTGACGCGTCTGCGTAGAGGCATGAAACGGGCCGGCGCCGTCAACAGCTGAACCTCATCACGTCAGGCTCTCAAGCCCCCGCAGCGCACCACCCAGACGGCAGTGCGAAAGGCGGCGCCTGCCGACGCCCGGCAGCCCGTCATGCATCACGCCATGGGCATCACGCGGCACAGTGTTCAGATTCGGTGACATGGAGTTCACCACCGACGCAGACCGGGAAACCAGGTTGACGGAAGCCGTTCGCCCTCTCGCACAAAACGCACAATCTTGACATGCTTTCCCAGTATTGGGGAAGCATGGGCGTGCATACTACGATAAATCTCCCCAATTCTTGGGGTTTGTTGATGTGTGAAGACATGCGGGCGGCCTGC
>JAJEBJ010000352.1 GCA_022822575.1 Alphaproteobacteria bacterium
CTGCGCGGCTTTCCGAGGATCCCCGGTGCCGCGTGCTGCTGCTGGAGGCCGGCGGCCGCAATCGCAATCCGATGCTGTCGGTGCCTTTGGCCTTCGTGCCGCTGTTTGGTGACCGCCGCTACTTCTGGTCCCACGAGAGCGAGCCGGAGCCAGGCCTCGACAACCTCCCGAGGCCGCTTCTTCACGGCAGGGGTCTGGGCGGATCATCGTCGATCAACGGCATGATGAGTGTCCGCGGCCACCAGGCCGACTATGACGAATGGGCCGCACTCGGCAACACCGGATGGTCCTATCAAGAGGTCCTTCCCTATTTCCGGCGCCTGGAGTCGCGGCCGCAAGGCGATCCCGCCTACAGAGGCCGGTCGGGGCCGATTTCCATACGGTCCGGACTGGGAAGGAATCCGCTCTATGACGCCTTCACCGCCGCCGTGCAGCAGGCGGGACATCCGTGGACCGACGACTACAACGGAGCGTCACAGTGGGGCGCCTGCCGGACCCAGTTCTCCATCACCGCCGGTCGGGCCCGGCGCAGCTCACCGCGCGGGGCCTACCTCGAGCCAGCCTCGCGACGGCCCAATCTGCGCATAGAAACGGGCGCGCTTGCCACGCGGATTGCCTTCGAGGGCCGCCGCGCGTCGGCCGTCGAGTACGTGTCCAACGGCCGGGAGAACAGCGCCCGGGCCACCGAGGAAGTTCTCGTTTCGGCCGGCGTCTACAGGACTCCCCAACTCCTGATGCTGTCCGGCGTCGGGCCGGCAGACGCGCTGCGACTCCACGGGATCCCCATCGTCGCCGATCTTCCGGGAACGGGCCGCAATCTCCAGGACCACCTCGGCTCCTTCGTGCAGCAGGCTTCGGCGCAGCCCGTGACCCTGCGTGGAGCAATGCGTCCCTCTGCCCACATCCCGGCGGTCATCCGCTACCTGCTGTGCGGGGACGGTCTGCTCTCCCACTATCCGGCCGACGCCATGGCGTTTCTCAAGAGCGATCCTGCCCTCGACAGACCCGACCTGCAGTTTCTCTTCGGCATCTTCCTGCGCGAACCATCGGGGTCGTCCGTGCCGTCCGGGCAGGTCGCCGACCGTCACGGATACTGCATCAGCTGGTGTCAGCTTCGCCCTCAATCACGCGGTGCCGTCCGCCTGGCATCGGACGACCCCCTTGTGCCACCACGCGTTCTTCACAACCATCTGGGGCTTGAAACCGATCGCGCCTCACAGCGCCGCGCCCTAGACATGGCGCGCGAACTTCATGCCTGCAGGTCCTTCGACCCCTTCCGTGCTGGAGAGACGGACCCCGGTGGATCGGTGAAGACACCCGCCGACATCGACGCCTGGCTGCGTGCCACCTGCCACACGCACTATCACCCGGCCGGAACCGCGGCGATGGGCGTCGACGATGACGCCGTAGTTGATCCCGCATTGCGCGTTCGGGGCGTTGAAGCCTTGCGTGTCGTCGATGCCTCGGTGATGCCTCGCCTGACAGGTGGCAACACGAACATCCCGACCATCATGATTGCCGAGAAAGCCTCGGATATGATTCGGGGCATTCCGGCACCCGGAGGAACGGCACCGTGACGGCAGGACAGGGACCAGCGCGCCGACGCATCAGGGTCAACCCCATCGCCGGAACCATTGGCGCAGAAATCGAGGGACTCGACCTCTCGACCCCTCCCGGCGACGAAGTCTTCGCGATCGTCCACCGCGCGCTGCTCGATCATCTGGTGATTTTCCTGACCGGCCTGGCGCCTCTCGAGCCCTCGCAACTCACCGCCTTTGCGGCACTCTTCGGCGACATCGACCGGGAACCCTTCGTGCATCCCTTCAGGACCCCTCCGGTGGAGGGCCACCCGGAAGTCTTCAGCATCATCAAGGAAGCCTCCCACCGATCCTTCAACATTGGCGGGTTCTGGCACACGGACGTGACCTACAGGGAACGGCCGCACCTGTGTTCGGTGATCTACGCCCGGGAGACCCCGGCCTTCGGCGGGGACACCATGTTCGCCAATCAGTACCTCGCCTGGGAAACACTGAATGATGCCATGAAGAATAGGCTCGATGGCATGAGGGCCATCCATTCGAGCGCCATGCCGCATGGTGGGCAAGGCCCGCGCTTTGCCGCCGTGGCGCGCCACCATGCACCCGATGAAGCCGACCACCTGATGGAGGCGGGTGATCTGGAGGTGACGACGGTCGAGGCAGTCGAGACCAGCCATCCGGTTGTGCGCCGCCACCCGGAAACCGGCCGCAAGGCGCTCTATGTCAACCGCGGATTCACGTCGCGCTTCGAGGGCATGACCGAGAGCGAGAGTCTGCCGCTTCTCGAAGACCTGTGGAACCACGCCGTTCGGCCGGAGTTCACCTGCCGCTACCGGTGGTCGAATCACGTCGTCGGTGTCTGGGACAACAGGGTGGTCCAGCACTACGCCGTCAACGACTACTTCGGGCAGCGCCGGCACATGCAGCGCGTCTCCGTCCACGAGCCTTCGCGTCCGGTCTGATGCGCGGTTCACCACGCTTTCCGGAAGCCGTGGCCCTCAGCATTCCCGATCCTGCAGCACGGCCCAGACGTCGATTTCCATGTCGAGCCAGGGGCGGGCAAAGGCGCTGATGACAGCCGTATCGAGGATGATGGGGATACCGCGGAAGTGCTGGCCAAGCACCCTCGAGGCCGGTTCGATGAAGGCGCGGTCCTTCACCCACAGCCGGACCTTGCAGACATCCTCGAGGTTGCCACCCGCCTCCGCGAGCAGAGTCCTGAGGTTCTTCATCGCCTGTCCGGTCTGGCAGGCGACGTCGCCTGGACCATGGAACGTGCCGTCAAGATCGTGCCCGGTCTGGCCGCGTATCGCCAGCCAGCGACCGGCCCGCACCACCATGGCAAGGCGCGATCCCAGTTTCTGCTGACCGCGGTACCACTGATCGGTGTCGAAGACCCGGAAGCGTTCGTGCGCCGTCATGCCCGGACCGTCCGTCAATACCGGAGGCGGGTGCTGACCCGGTTGCGCAGCCTGGCGCCACGAAGCCGACGCGAAAGGTTGTCGAAGAAGAGGTCGAGCGTGTCGGGAATGTATGTCCTGACATCGTCCGACGAGCAGTGGGGCGATATGAAGAGATCGGGGATCGTCCAAAGCCGCGAGTCGGGGGGCAGCGGCTCCGGGTCGAAGACATCGAGATGGGCCGCCGCAAGATGACCGCTCTCGAGGAGGTCGCCGAGTGCATCGACGTCGACGATCGCAGCCCGCCCCATGTTGAGGAGTGTCGCCCCCGGCTTCATCGACGAGAGCCGGCGGCGGTCCAGAAGGTTGCGGGTTTCGGGGGTGAGCGGAGCCATCACGACCACGGTATCCGCCTCACCCAGCACCGTGTCGATGGCATCGACAGCGACCACCCTGTCGGCCCAGCGGAACGGCTGGCCACGGCGCGTGACGCCGATCACCGTCATGGCAAGGCGCTGACGCAGCCAGCGCGCCGTCGGGCCGCCCATGCCACCCAGGCCGATCACGACAGCCGTCCCGCCCTCGATGCGCGTGGTGAATCGCCGCGACCAGCGACGCTGTGCCTTGGCGTGGGCGAAGTGCGGCAGTCCGTGGGCCATCGCGAGCACCGACGCCGCGGCAAACTCCGCAGCCTTGGGGCCATGGACGCCGCTGTTGTTGGTGATGGCGAGGCCCCGCCAGGCCCAGTCGAAGGGCTGCAGGTGTTCGGTTCCGGCTCCGGTGAGCGTGATCCACGTCAGCCTCGGCGCCATGGACCTGAGCTCGTGCATGGGAAACCGCCAGCCGATCAGGATGTCGGCGTCGGCCACGCCTTCGGCGAAGCGGTCGTGGTCCAGACTCCAGTCAAAGCGGACATGGCGCGCGAGGTGCGGATGACGCGCCAGGGCGTCGGCCACCAGCTCCCCGGTCACGTGAAAGACGGGCGCCTGGGCGGAAAGGGCGCTGACGTGGACCTTCAGGGTCATGGGTCGAGTACGCGGTCGAGGACCCAATTGTCGATGGCGTGGACCAGGGGCTCGAGGTGGCTGAACCTGCCTGGCGCAACGAAGGGCGAGCGAAGACCGATCTGCTGGAGATTGGAGACGTCGTTGTCCTCGACGATCGACCGGTTCCAGCGTTCGTAGTAGTTGGGCGCCAGTTCGGCAAAATCGCTGCGCCGTGCGGTGGATTCGGGAAAGCAGGACCCGACGATCAGCCGCGTCTTGCCGGCAGAAAGCGGATGGAGTTCAAGCCACCACATGCAGTCGTAGGTCAGGCCGAACATGGTCGAGGGATAGAGAAGGATGTAGTAGGTCCCCTCGGCTGAGCGGCCCTCGAGCGTGGGGATATGGGGAAAGCCCTTCATGCCCTCGAGCAGGGCGCGGCTCCCCTTGTGGCGCGTGAAGAGGCCACAGTACTGGCCATGGGCCGAAATCGGCGGATTGTGGTCGCGTTTCTGCTTCTGGATGGTCTGCTGGTGAACGGTGGGAACGTGGTAGCTCTCCATCGCGTTCTCGACATAGACCTTCCAGTTGCAGTCGAGGTCGTACTCGACGCGTCTGGTCGTCACCATGGCGTCGAGATCGTAAGGGGCGAGGACCTGCGGCAGGTCGCCGAGCCAGGACTCCAGCGGTTCGGCCCCGGGATCGAAGTTCAGGAACATGAACCCGGCCCAGATCTCCAGTTTGAGTTCGATGAGACCGAAGTGCTTGCGTTCGAAGCCGACCGTTTCCTCCATGTCCATGGCGCCGATGAGGCGCCCGTCATCAATGGCATAGGTCCAGGCGTGGTAGGGGCAGGAAAAGGTATGGCACCGTCCCTCGCCCGACACCACACGGGCGCCGCGGTGACGACAGGTGTTGGCGAAGGCGCGGACCCTTGAATCCCGGCCCCGGACGATGACCACGGGAACACCGACAAAGTCGAGGGAAAAATAGCAACCCGGTTCCGGCACACGGTCTTCCCGACCGATGAAGTTCCAGCACTTCATGAAGATGGTGTCCACCTCGCGGCGGAAGAAGTCCTCCGAGGTGTAGCACGCCCCGGGAAGTGTCTCGGCGTCCAGCAGCGGCCTCCTGGTGCCCTCGTAGCGATGCGGGTTGAACAGGTTCTCGTTCATGGTTCCTCTTCCTTGCGTCGACGCACGAATGCCTCGAGTTCCTCGGCGCGTGCAGGATCGAGCGGCGGCGCCTCGAAGCGCCGCAACAGCTCCTTCCAGATGCGGTTGGCCCGGCATGTGGCGTTCCTGGCGCCGTCCTCGTGCCAGGTTTCGAAATTGCGCCAGTCGGACAGCATGGGCTGGTAGAACGCGGTGTCATAGTGACGAAGGGTATGACGCGCGCCAAAGAAGTGTCCGCCGGGCTGAACCTCGGCAATGGCGTCAAAGGCCAGCGTCTCGTCATTCACGACGAGGGGCTGGAGAAACTCGCCGATCATCTGAAGCATCTCGGCATCGAGTACCGCCTTCTCGAAACTGGCCGTCAGACCGCCCTCGAGCCAACCGGCGCCATGGTGAAGGAGGTTGGCGTGACCGAGTACCGCACCCCAGATGGACATCTGGGACTCGTAGGCCGCCTGGGCATCGACGGTGTTCGAGGCGTTCGTGTTGCTGGACCGGTAGGGAAGATCGTAGTAGCGGGCCAGCTGACCGCTCACGAGCGTGGCCCTGGTGTATTCCGGTGTCCCGAAAGCCGGTGCGCCTGTTCTCATGTCGACATTGCTGGTGAAGCTGCCATAGAAGACCGGTGCTCCGGGAGCGACGATCTGGGCGAAGGCGATGCCCGCCAGCGCCTCGGCGTTCTGCTGGACCAGCGAACCTGGAAGGGTTGTCGGGCTCATGGCGCCGGCGAGCGTGAACGGTGTCAGCGACACCGCCTGGCCGTTGGTTGCCGCCTCGATGAGCCCTTCGAGCATCGGGCCGTCGATGCGCCGCGGCGAATTGACATTGATCGTGGTGAAGAATCCGGGCTTCCGGCGCACCTCCTCCCTGGTGACGCCCCGCACGATGGCCAGCATGTCGACGGCATCGCTGACCCGCTTGCGGCCCAGGCCCGTGGCATGCCAGACCTTGTCGGAGAGCGTCAGGATCGCCTGAATGCAGTCGAGATGGCGTGTTTCGGCGTCAAGATCGATCGGCGCCACGGGGACGCCGCCACACAGATGCAGGACGTCGAGACTCTGCATGAGCCGGATGTAGTTCTGAAAGTCCGCGAAGTTTCCCTGCCGGCGACCGCCGTCGAGATCGCTGGCGTTCGCCGGACCGCCCACCGAATTGAAGGCAATGTGGTCGCCGCCGAACGTGACAGAGCGCTCGGGGTTGCGCGGATGGAGCGTGAATTCCGCCGGCGCCCGAGACACCAGTTCCATGACCAGCGCCCGGTCGAAACGCACGCATTGGCCCGTCACCTCGGCACCGGCTGCCTTGAGGTGTTCGAGCGCCTCGTCGAGCAGGAATTCGATTCCGAGTTCCTCGAGAACGCGCAACGACGTGTCATGAATGGATTCGAGATGATCGGCGGAGAGGATTTCGAGCGGTGGATAGGGATTCACGAGGCGCCGCCATGGCGTCTGCGGCACGAGGTCACCCGCGGGGCGTCGTGCCCGCCTCTTCGAATCCCGCCGTCTCACGGGGTCCTCCCGAACCGGCGGGCGACAGGCTCGGCGACGAAGCGGAAAGCCCGGTGAGTCTCCGTCACCGCGACGGTGGGTCGGACGAAACGGCCTTCCATCACATGTGATCGCGTGGAACGGATTCGTTCCACCGGCGCTCCAGAAAACGCCCGTCATGGTCGAAGGCCTCGAGTGTGGCGTCGATGTGAAAGCTCTCGGAATCGCAGGTGACGGCTATCCGCGTATCGGTCCCGGGCCGCCAGTCGCCGCGCTCCGCCTTGACGATGCGGACCATGTCGGTGCGCGCACTCGAGGGATCGCCATCGCGGATGCGGAAGATCTCTTCCGACCTCTTCGATACCACGAGGTCGATGTCGTCGAGACGGACCCGGCCACTGTCGTCGATGCGGTGGAGCCGCACCTCGTCCGGGCCCAGGTCCCTGGTGAGTGTCAGGCGCGCATCATCCTCCTCGAGCACGGTTACCGGGTGATCCGCCGCGAACTCGGGCCCGGCGGGCGCCGTTGCCGTCACCGTCTCCTGGATGACCGGCAGTTGAAGCAGGGACCCCGCGACGTTGAGCGTCAGCGTCGCCGTTTCCGGTGAGGGCCAGACCATGGGCCAGTAACCGGTTGCGATGGCGAGGCGAATCCTGTTGCCCGGATGAAAGCGCCATGCCGTATCGTTCAGCCTCACGACAACGCGCTCGCTTTCTCCGGGAATCATGGGTCGGGGCCACTCATGGGAACGGCGGTGCGCGAGATTGAGAAGACCGAAACTCACCCGGGCCGACCGGCCTTCCGGCGTGACCTCGCAGAGCCGCACGGCCACCTGGGCCTGGGCACGGTCGCTGGCGAGTTCGAGTGTCACCTCCGGAGCGCCGAGGATGGTCAGCGGTTCGGC
>JAJEBJ010000475.1 GCA_022822575.1 Alphaproteobacteria bacterium
GTGCACCGTCGGCAACGCCCTGGGCTACCGCTCGGTGATCGTCATGCCCGAGACACAGAGCAAGGAAAAAAAGGACGCCCTCCGGTCACTGGGCGCCGACCTTCACCTCACACCGGCCAAACCCTATCGCGATCCCGCCAACTACATCCGCACGTCCGAGAGAATCGCCCGCGAGAAGGCGGCGAGCGAACCCCGCGGCGCCGTGTGGGCCAACCAGTTCGACAATGTCGCCAACCGGCAGGCCCACATCGAGAGCACCGGGCCCGAGATATGGGAACAGACCTCGGGCAAGGTGGACGCCTTTGCATCGGCCATCGGCACGGGAGGCACCATTGCCGGAGTCGGCATCTTCCTCAAGGAACGCAACCCCGACATCGTCATCGGCCTGACCGATCCCTTTGGCTCATGCATGCACAACTGGGTTACGAAGGGAGAACTCACGTCCGAGGGAAGTTCGATCTCGGAAGGCATCGGACAGGGCCGCGTGACACGGAACCTCGAGGGTGCGCCGATCGACATGTCCGTCCAGGTGAGCGATGTCGAGATGCTCGAGGTCATCTACGACCTGTTGATCCATGAGGGCCTGTGTCTGGGCGGTTCCACGGGTATCAACGTTGCCGGCGCCATGAAGATCGCCCGGGAACTCGGACCCGGCCATACCATTGTCACCCTGCTCTGCGACTACGGCGCCCGTTACCAGAGCAAGATCTTCAATCCCGAGTTCCTGAGGGAGCGCAACCTGCCTCCACCACCCTGGATGACATGACATGGAGCGCCTGTATCTTGCCGATGCCTATCGCGCGTCCTGCCCGGCGACGGTGACATCGACCGATGGTGGCCGTCTTCGTCTCGACAGGACGATCTTCTATCCCAACGGCGGCGGACAGCCCGGAGACAGCGGCCACCTTGAGCTTGACGACGGCTCACTGGTCCCCATTGCCGACACCGTGAAGGGCCAGACCTTGGACGATGTCGTCCACATCCCGGAATCCGGTCATCCACTGCCGGCGGCCGGCACGCCGGTGACCGCGCACATCGAATGGGACAGGCGATACCGTCACATGCGCATGCACACCACGCTCCACCTGTTGTGCGCCATCGTCGATGCGGAAATCACCGGCGCCTCTGTCGGCGCAGCGAAAAGCCGGATCGATCTCAACTGGCCGCAGCCGGACATGACAAAGGACGAGATCACGGCCCGGTTGGCGGAGCTGGCGGCCGCCGATCTGCCGGTCACACCGCGCTGGATCAGCGAGGAAGAGCTCGACCGCAGGCCCGAACTCATCCGCACCATGTCCATCAGGCCGCCGCGTGGCGCCGGCATGGTCAGGCTCCTGGAGATCGAGGGCGTCGATCTTCAGCCCTGCGGCGGCACCCATGTCGCGCGGACCGGTGAACTTGCCGGCATGGCCGTCTCGAAGATCGAGAACAAGGGCCGCCACAACCGCCGCATCAACGTCGTCTTCGACGCCTGAAGGGAACGGCAATGCGCGATCGCTGGCTAGTTGACACCGACACCCTCTCCCGCCTGCTTGACGCACCTGACGTGCGCGTCGTCGACGCTTCCTGGTACCTCCCCGTGGAGAACCGCGATGCCCTTTCGGACTACCACGAGAGGCACATTCCGGGTGCCGTGTTCTTCGACATCGACGACATCAGCGATGAGTCGACCGACCTTCCCCACATGCTGCCCCGGCCGGAGAAGTTCTCCAGCCGCGTGCGGTCCCTGGGCCTGGGCGATGGAGTCCGGATCGTGGTCTACGATGGCGGCAACATGATGGCGGCGGCCCGGGTGTGGTGGATGTTCCGGGTCTTCGGCCACGATGACATCCTGGTGCTCGACGGCGGTCTCGCGAAGTGGATGGCCGAAGGCCGGCCGGTCGACGACGAACCGGTGATTCCCCGCGAGCGCCACTTCACGTCACGCCACAACACGTTTCTGGTGCGCGATATCGACCAGATCAAGGCCAATCTTGCAAGCCGCCGCGCCCAGGTGGTCGACGCCCGTGGCCATGGCCGCTTCACCGGAGAGGAAGCGGAGTTTCGTCCCGGGCTGAGGAGCGGACATATTCCGGGGAGCCGCAATCTTCCCTACACCTCGCTCCTCCACGAGGACGGCACGATCGTCGACAATGAGGCCATTGCCGCCGCATTCCGGGATGCCGGTGTCGATCCGGCCCGACCCGTGGTCACCACGTGCGGTTCGGGCATTTCCGCGTGTTTCCTCGCGCTTGCCCTTGATCTTGCCGGATTTCCGGATGCCGCCGTCTATGACGGTTCCTGGACCGAGTGGGGCGGTGCTGCCGACACACCCGTGGCGACGGGGGACCCGTGACCACGGCCTTCCGGGCGGACGCGCTGCGCACGCTCGCCACGACGATCACCTACCTCGAGATGACGGAAAGACCGAAGAGACCGCGGCGCCCGGCACCGGCCGGAAAGCTGGCGATGCTGCGGGCGGAACGTCCGCCTCGGTCCTTCTACCTGTGGCTCTATCGCAGCGTCGGGCGTGACTGGAACTGGACCGACCGCCTGGTGTGGACGCACGTTCAGCTCATGGACGTGATCAACCACCCTGCCGTCGAGATCATCGTCTTCCATGCCGGTGGCGTTCCGGCAGGCTTTGCGGAACTGGACTTTCGCCAGCCAGGCGTGAGCGAACTGGCGCTCTTCGGATTCCTGCCGGAGTACCAGGGCAAGGGGTACGGGAGCTATTTTCTCGACCACGTCATCGATGCCATGTGGCGGCCGGGCATCAAGCGGGCGCTGGTGGACACCAACGCGCGGGACCATCCCCGGGCTCTCGTCATGTACCAGAAGGCCGGGTTCAGGGTCGTCCGGCGCGAGGAGGCCTGGCTCATTCCCGACAGTCGGTTCCAGGGCTTCTTCGACCTGCCGGGACCGGACGAGGAGATTCCGGCATGAACGACGACACCAGAGTGGTGACCGCCGGGCGCGATCCGCACGGCAATCTCGGCATCGTCAATCCGCCGGTCTACCATGCCTCCACCGTTCTCTTCGAAACCCTCGAAGCGCTGCAGCAAGCCCGCGGCAAGGATCCCCGCCAGGTGGTCTACGGACGCAACGGCACGCCGACCACCCATTCCCTTCAGGATGCCTATGCAGCCCTCGAGGGCGCCGACATGGCCGTGGCCACCGGTTCCGGCAAGGCGGCGATCGTGACCGCGCTGCTGGCCTGCCTGGAGGCGGGAGACCACCTGCTCGTCGTCGATTCCGCTTATCTTCCCACCCGGAGCTTCGCCTGCGGCATCCTTCACTCGTTCGGAGTCGAGACGAGTTTCTACGATCCGGCGGCCGGCGAGGACATTGCAGGGCTGATGCGTCCCAACACCAGGGCCATCTACACGGAAAGTCCGGGGTCACTCACCTTCGAGGTCCAGGACCTTCCGGCCATTGCCGGCGTGGCCCACGACAGGGGTGCGGTGGTCATCGCCGACAACACGTGGTCGGGGGGCTATTTCCTCAAACCCTTCGAACTGGGCGTCGACATCATCGTGCAGGCGGGCACCAAGTACATCGTCGGCCATTCCGACGCCATGTGCGGTCTTGTCGCCGCCCGGGGCGCCTGGTGCGAACGCGTCTGGGACACCTTCCTGACGCTCGGCAACTGCATCGGACCCGATGACGCCTACCTCGCCCAGCGCGGAATCCGTACCATGGCCGTGCGACTGCAGCGCCATCACGACACCGGTCTTCACCTGGCGCGCTGGCTCAGTCATCACGGCGATGTGATTCGCGTGCTTCACCCCGGTCTGGACTCGGATCCCGGTCACGCACTGTGGCAACGTGACTTTACCGGCGCCAGCGGCCTCTTCGGCGTTCTCATCAAACCCAC
>JAJEBJ010000319.1 GCA_022822575.1 Alphaproteobacteria bacterium
TTCGGGTTGCCCACAGCCTTTTTCGCCTTGACACCCCAACGGGCAGTCTTTACGCTCGCGCCGCAAGCAAGTGGGGCCATAGCTCAGCTGGGAGAGCGCTACAATGGCATTGTAGAGGTCGGCGGTTCGATCCCGCCTGGCTCCACCATTTTCCGACTTCAATTGAAAACGCGGTACATCGACGTCCCCATCGTCTAGAGGCCTAGGACACCGCCCTTTCACGGCGGCAACAGGGGTTCGAATCCCCTTGGGGACGCACCCTCGTGACGTGCAGACATCTCAGGTTTCTTCCTGCGAGACCGGCTCGCTGTTTTCACGCAAACAGGCAGCAAATGCGGCTTCATCGATTTCACTGGCTGCGAGCAGGGTCACAACCTGAACGACCTCGATTTCGTCGGCCATCAGCCGAAACCCGTTCTCCGAGAGGAACAGCCAGGCACACATGAAACCCGTGCGCTTGTTGCCATCCACGAAGGGGTGATTGCGGATGATCCCTGCCGCGTATGCCGTGGCAAGATCGCTTATGTCGGGTGCGCCGTACGCATGGAGTTGCCGAGGACGCGCCAGCGCCGAGTCGAGCAGGCCGGAATCGCGAAGACCCGCGCTTCCGCCATGTTCCGCCAGCAGCCTCTCGTGCATCGCCAGCACGATCGCCTTGCTCAACCAGATGGGAGCCACTACTTCGCCAATTCGCGCAGCGCGTTCCGATACTGCTTCATGCCCTCTTCGGCAACTTTCATCTGCCGCTCGAATTCGGGATCGAATGGCGTGATCCGGAATCCCCCGTTGGCCGTTTCGGTCAGATAGACGACATCGCCTTCGCTGACGCGCAGCGCACCGGCTGCATCCCTGGGAAGGCGCAGATTGAGCGAATTTCCTACCTTGTGTACCTTGAGCGCATGCATCGCGAATTCCTCGTCTGTTTATACAAAAGTATATACGTAATGACGGGTCGGGGAAGCGGACTTGTCAGTCCATTCCGGGTAGCGACAGGTTATCGGTGTAGATGCAGTTGGCCTCTCGCACTTCGGCGGCTGTGCCAACGACGCGATCGCGGAATTTCACATGGTTCCATTCCCCGATCCAGTGCTCGGGGTCGGTGAAGGAGAACTCCATTTTCAGCGTGTTGCCGTCGTTGATCAGGCTGTATCGCTCGACGATTACCAGTTGTTCGCCCGCGAGGATGCCCGCCTGCATCAGGTGGTTCTCACCGATGAAACCGGTGGTTTCGATCACCAGCGTATCGTCCTCCCAGCGCCCCAGCGATTCGCCGTGCCAGTTGCGGTCCAGATCGCCCTCCGGCTGGCGCTCGCGCCCGTCCAGGTAGATCGCGCGGTAGTCGTTGTTCAGGCGCGAGATCATGTAGATGGCTGTCGGGTACTGCAGCATCATGATGGAGCCGTAACGGGTCATGAAGCGCGGCATGCCCGGCGGGTAGCACTGGATGGTCGGGTCGCCGAATCGCTCGCCCCGTTCGGTGGCTGCAAGGTATTCATCCAGGTACGCCTGCGCCTTGGGAGTCAACTGGGGCTTGGGCTTGAACTCGAACGAGCCGTAATTGGCCCGCCACTCGTCCTCTCCCCGGAATCGCCATACACCCGTCAGATCGAATGGCGCTTCGGGCCACTCCCTGGCCAGATGCGCCGGATCGAGTGCGCCGGGGGCTTCACTTGCGACGACCGGTAGCCGGGAAGGTCTCGTTTTCGCTTCCCGCTCCTGCCAGGTTTCGCCCTCGGGCGGAGGCACCCACTCCATCAGGGACGGGTACACGAGCCGCGTCGGCTGGGGCGCATCCATGTTGTAGGCCCGGCCATCGGCCCCGATGAGGCCCTCCACCAGCCCGCCGGGCTGACCGGATCGCAGGGGATAGAGCTTCATGGTGACCTCGTCGCCGATAGAGATGGAATTGCGGTCGAACCCCATGGCCTCCATGCCCGCAATGCTCTGTCCCTCGATCTGCCAGGCCACCGTTTCGCCAGTCTCCTCCGTCACGTCCAGCCCGATGATCAGGTGCGGATTGCGGTAGATGAACTCGGTGACCGTGCCCGTTTTCAGTATCGTGGTCGTGGTATCGAATACGACCGCCGAATGGTGGCCGCAACCGATTCGGCTTATGCCCATCAGCAAGAACAGCGCAGAAAACGATACGAAAGTCTTCATTGCAACGCCCCCGTAATTCGCAGTTGTTGGTAACCCGCCAGTTCGCCCGCAGTCGGTAACATGCCGGCTCGCCCGCTGTCGGCAACATGCCGGCTCGCCCGCTGTCGGTTGCCCGCCAGCCCGCCCTCTATTGGTAACCCGCCTCGATGAACAGGCGCGCAGCCTCCAGACTGCAGTTTTCCGGCAGCACGTCCCGGTCGGGCAGTTTTCTCATGTAGTAGTCGATATCGACCGGCTCGCTCAGATAGACAGGATCCGTCAATGTCATCCGTACCCGAAGCGACAGACCCCCATCGATCAGGGAAAATCGCTCAACCAGGTGTTTCTCCTCGCTGGAATCCACACCGGTATGGCTTCCCCATCGGTCGGCGACAAAATGATCCGTCTCCACCACCAGGTCTTCACCGTCCATCCACGCCCGGGACCGGCCGGTCTTCGACGGGGCGCCCGGAGCCGGCTGCCCGCCCAGGCTGACGATGCGTGTCTGGTCGCGCATGTCGTAGGCGATCTCGATCGTGCTTTCGTCAAGCCACGAGATCTTCAGGGGATAGGGAAGGAGGGTCGACTTCGGCGGCCCGGCATTCTCGCAGTCGAACTGGGGATTCTGGCTCTCGTCGAAACTGTCGACCCGGCCCCGGGCGAATTCCGTATAGGGCCAGTCTTCCGGAGGGGCGTAGAAAAAGCCGGTCCTTGCGGTGTCACGAGCCCATAGTCCGCTGAAATCGGTGGAAGGCTCCACTTCTCTTGCCAGCCGCTCGGAGGCACTACCCGTGAGTCGCGTCCCATCGGACTTCTCGACCCACATCAGTCCCGAGTAGTACCGCTCGGGATCCCTGTCCATCGCGCCTTCCCAGGTGATGACATCGCCCTCGCTGAGGGAATCGCTGTCCCAACCCAGCTCGAGCATGCCTGCCGGGTGCAATAACTCGATGGTCCAGTCGACCACCTCGCCCGCCCGGTTCGGCGCCCTGATTTGGAGGAACACATGGGGCATGCGCCAGACATATCGCGTCACGACACCGGTATGCCGTTGAATGTCGTCGCGGTTCAGGCTGGCATGCGAGTGATGGCTCAAGGCGGTCGATGGCCCCAGCATGGCTGCTGCCAGGCACGATGCGATGAGAAATCTCACTTTCCCCTGCCTGTCATTGGTTTCACCCCACGAACAAATGGTACGTCAAACGGCACCTTTATGCTTGACGGCTCTTCCGGCGGGGTCCGGACAGGGAGTCTGACATGCGTCCCGTTTTCGGCGTTGTCGACCGGATATTCGCAACTAGAAGAAAACCAATGCAACGAGATAGATGGGCGCCAGCGTCAACAACGCGATGACGCAGTAGCCCATGATATGGCGAAGATGAAGACCCGCGATGGCCAGCACGGGCACCGCGAACAGGGGCTGGATGGTGTTTGTCCAGACTTCGCCTACGGCGACTGCCATGGCGACTCTCGGAATGTCCGCACCGAGTTGCGCCGCCGCCTCGACCACGATGGGACCCTGAACCGCCCATTGTCCGCCCGCCGACGGGATGAAAAGGTTCAGGAACGCCGCGCTGAAGAACGTCCAGAGCGGCAGGGTCGCCGAATTCGATACGGCGACAAAACCGTTCACGATCAGTTCGCCGAGACCCGAGTCGGCGATCAGGCCCATCAGGCCGGAATACAGCGGGTACTGGATGAGAAAGGGACCCGCCACCCTGGCTGCATTGCCGAGCAGCTTGATGTAGTGCCTCGGCGAATCGGCGAAAGCCAGTCCGAGCACGACGAAGATCATGTTCAGGCTGTCGAGCTGAAGTTCGCCTCCGTTGACGAAAAAGCGCACGACGTAGACCGCGCCGAAGAACGCAAGCAGTAACGTGATCCATCGCGCGTTTTCCAGTTTTTCCGACGGTGAGGCGCCCGGACCGGGGTTGATTCGCTCTTCGGGACCCATCGGTCCGCCTGCCTCTGCCGGCATCTCGACAATTTGCTCGCGGTCAGGAGCAACCCTGGAAAGGACCTGCGGCAGGATGACGATGATCGCGGCAACGATCGACAGGCTCCACCAGGAGAAAATCGTTTGATCGAGCCCGATCAGGCCGAGTTCGTCCTCGAGGAAATGCCCCGGCGTGTTCAGCACCAGTGCAATGGACGAAGACAGTCCCTGCATGCCGACCACGTGTCCGCAATACGCGCTGGCGACAAGCAACGGGAAGTGGACCTTGATTCCGCGGTCGCGGCAGTTGCCCGCGATGATGCGCGCGAGTATCGCCGGTACGATGAGACCGAGTCCCCATGAAACGAGCGACGCCAGGGCCGCGATCGTTGTCAGCCCGACATAGGCCATCCTCGCGGAGCGAACCAGGCCGGCAATACCTGTGAGAAGCGCATACACGGCGCGCGTGTGTGCCAGGACATGGCCCAGCGCAAGGATCAGGATCATCTGCGCCGTGAAACGCAGCAGTTCCCAGTAACTGTTCCCCCACGCGTCGACGGATTGCCCGGCCGTGAAATCGGTAAACAGGAGGGCCGCCATGAAGGCGACTCCGGTAAGGAAGATCGCGATGACGAGCGGGTCCGGCGTCCACCGCTCGGCCACCCTTGCAAAGAATCCCGCTATCCGGCTCAGCATGCCGATTCACGGATGGTACATGGGAGGCATATTCCCGACCGGCGCCTCACGAGGAATTTCGTTCGCGCTGTGCCTTGACGAGGTGTTCGGCTAGTTGCCTGCGCAACGCGGCCATTTCTTCGCCGGTCCACGTCCTGAATCCTTCGCCGCTCCTGAAGCCGAGTTTACCGGCTTCGATCTGCGCCTCGAGATAGGGGTTCGGGCCACTGCTGCGGTCCAGTTCCGGGATGATGGTCCTGTGAATGTCCAGCGTCAGGTCGAGCCCGACCATGTCGGCGTTCTCCAGAGGCCCGAGTACCGCCAGCCGCTGGCCGAAGCTGTTTCTGATGCAGGCATCGACTGTACGCGCGTCGCAAATGCCTTCCGCCACCATTGCGATCGCCTCGCGCCACAGCGCATGCTGCAGCCGGTTCGCCACGAAACCGGGTACGTCCTTCTGAATGTACGCCGCCTCCTTGCCGAGTTCCCGCAAGAGCGCCATCGTCGCACCCATCGTATCCGCGCTGGTTTTCGCGCCCTTGATGACTTCGACCAGCGGAATCAGGTAAGGGGGATTCCACCAGTGCGTTCCCACCATGCGGTGCGCCGATTCGAGGTCCTGCGCGATTGTCGATATGGGGATGACCGAGGAATTGCTGGCGAGGATCGCATCGCGCGGCGCAAGCCGTTCGAGATCGGCGAAGATGGAACGCTTCAGATTGAGCTTCTCCGGGACGGCTTCGGTGACGAAACCGGCCGACGACACGACGGTCCCCAAGTCAGCATGGACGCTCACCGCCTCCACGGCCGACACATCGCCGCCGACCATGCGCAGGTTCTCGCCGATGCGGGTCTTCACGGTCGCTCGGGCGTCGTCGATGGGCTCGTAAACGCGAACCACATAGCCCGCGGCAGCGAACACCTGGGCAATTCCCGCCCCCATGAGGCCGCCGCCGAGCACGGCGACCGGCCGGTCTTTTGCCATGGCGTTCAACCCGCCCTGTGACCGCCACCGACGCGGACGGCGCGGATCAATTCCGCCATGGGGATCATTCCTCCCGTTCAACCCGCCGTATAGCCGCCGTCGGCGTAGACGATGTGGCCCGTGTGGAAGTCTGAAGCCGCCGAACACAGGAACAGGAGCGGTCCTGCCAGGTCCTCCGGCTCGCCCAGGCGGCCCACCGGTACCCGCGCCACAAATCCTTCACGGACCTTTCGCGCGTGCTCGCTGTCGCCGAACATCCACTCCGTCACCGGCGAACGGAACACGGTCGGCCCAAGCGCATTCACGGTGATGCCGTACTTGCCCCACTCGCAGCCGAGGGCTTTCGTGAGCCCGTCCGTCGCCGATTTCGACGTGCAGTAGGCCGAGTAGCCGGCCGGGTGGCCGAGCTTGCCGCGCGCGGACGAGGTGAACACCACCTTGCCGCCCCTGCCCTGCCCGATCATCTGCCGGCCGGCGGATCTGGCCATCAGCCAGGGCCCATCGACGTTGGCCCGCATGATCTTCCCGAACCGATCCGGTCCCATGTCGACGATGGGCGACACTTCGTTGAAACCCGAGGCGACCACGAGAATGTCGACCCCGCCGTAGGCCTCGACCGCGGCGGCAACGATCGCGTCGCAATCCTCGGCCGTATCCGGCCGCCTTGCGACCTCGACCGCTTCGACGCCGGCCGCACGCAGCGCCTCACCGACCCCGGCGAGATTCTCCGCGTTGCCGGCCGTGATCACGAGCCTGGCCCCCGCATCGCCCAGCGTAGCAGCGCAGACCTTGCCGAACGAACCCGTCGCGCCGACGACGATCGCCGATTTTCCGGCCACGTCGAACAGTTTCGACGTATCGATCTTCGGCAGGCTCATGCTGCGGAGTCCGGATACGGCATCAGCACGAGCATCATCGCCACGTCGTTGCGCTCGTTGCGCACCGCCCGCGACACGCCGCCTCCGATGTAGCAGCTATCGAGTTTCCCCAGCCTCTCGATCGTGCCGTCGCCGAGCTCCACCGTCACCTCGCCTTCCAGAACAATGTAGATCTTCTCCAACGGGCTGGCGTCCATCTCGGCGCCTCCGCCCGGCAGAAACTGGGACAGGCCGGCCCAGGCGAACTTCGAATCGCTGGCATCGAAGCCCTGCAGCCGCAACGCGCGCATCTCGTAGTGCCCTGGAACATCGTAGCGTTGCGCATCGCCAAAGCGCGTGATTTGCATGGTCAGTCTCTCCTGTTGTCCGGCCGAACGTCAGTCGGACTCGCCGGTCTCGATGCGATAGTTGCCGCTCGGGTCGAGCATGGCCACCAGGCGCACGATGCAACCGTCGCCCTTCTTCCAGCGCCACGGGAACGCGGCAAACGTGACGCGCTTGCCGGTCACCTTGTCGATGTCGCCGCCGACGTTCTCGAAACCGCAGATCCCGTTCCGCAGGATGGCATTGTGGCAAGGCTCCCAGTCGGGAAAGTCCTCCAGCACGGTGCGCCCGGTGGTTTCGAGGTATTCCTGGCAGACATGGGGCAACAAGCCATCCGGTTTGCCGGGGCCGTGCGGCGCGATGGCGGTTCCCAGCGGATGGTCGAGCGCCTGGGTGTCGGTGCCGACCATCTTGACCTTTCTCTCGGCGAACCACTCGCCGGCCTCCTTGTAGAAGCCGGGGGAGTAGGCGTAGTAGGTCTGATTGTCGCCGTAATGCCGGTGCCAGCCGGTATTGACGATGACGATGTCGCCCTCGCGAATCCTCGGCCGCGCGTTCTCCAGGTCTTCCGCCGTGATGACGCCCCATTTCTCTTTCGGGATCGACACCACGACGCCGGTGCCGAAGAAACACGGCAGCGGGACTTCGTCCATGAACGCCGTCCCCGGCACGACGTGCCCCGGCGCGTCGATGTGCGTTCCCGAGTGCATCACGGTGGTGATCTTCTGGGTCAGTACACCGGACTTGGACATGTTGTGAAGACGCACGATCTGCACGTCCTCAAAGTAAGGCCAGCACGGTTGGCCCAGCCCCCACGGATGACTCAGGTCATAAAACTCGAGCCCCATGCTGTTCCTGAGATTCGAGTCCTCGAACTGACACAAGTCCGGGTCGCGCCAATCGCCTTCTTCCCATCCGGGCATCGCTTTTCTCCTGTCATAAACACCGAGGAGGCAGCCGCAATCTCCCGCAGTGCAGCCTCCCAATGGAATGCGTGTGCCATCATACGGTACTTTATACTCTCCGATTACCCCTTTTCGGCACCGCACTTCCGCTCGCCCCCCCAGGAAAAAACCGAATGAATTACACGATGCTTGCCGCCGTCCTGGCCTACGAAATCATCGTCATTGTCGGGCTCGGTATCTGGCTGCAGCGGCGGCGGGACGCGGCGGCGAAGGACGAATTCGCGCTGGCGCACCGCAGCCTGCCGATGCCGGTGGTCGCCGTCACCCTGGCGCTGACCGTGCTGGGCACCGCGCATATCCTGGGCGTGTTCGAGATGGCGTGGATACTGGGCGCCGCCGCGGTCTGGTTCAGCCTCGCGCACGTGATCCTGCTGGTGGTCGTGTGTCTGGGTACCGGCGTCTGGCTGCGGCGCATCGGCGTGGCCACCGTGCCGCAACTGCTGCAGATGTGCTATGGCGTCGAGACCCGCCTGCTGGTGTCCTGTGTCATGGCCGGCGTGCTGTTCGGCATATTGACGGTCGAAGCCCAGGGCATCGGCATCATCTTCGCCTCGCTCACCGACTGGGACATCCCCACCGGTGCAGTCGTCGGCGGCGTGCTGGGCATCCTCTACGTCATTCTCGCCGGTATCAGGGAAATCGGTGTCGTCAACCTCGTCAACGCCGTGGTCATGTACCTCGGCCTCATCCTTGCGGTCATCGTGGTTGCGCTCAACTTGCCCGGCCAGGACTTCCAGACCGTCGAGAACTTCTACCTGAGCGCCGACCAGGCTCACATGCTGTCCATCTTCGGCAACACGCAGATCATGATGACGTTCGTGCTGGCCACCGTGGTCGCGGTCATCTTCAGCCAGGGCATCAACCAGATGCTGTTGCAGCCGGCCATGGCGGCGAAAGACGAAAAGACGATCATGCGCGCGTTGTGGATCGCCGCGCCGGTGAACGGCCTGTTCGGCGTATTTGCCGTCGTGCTGGGCCTGACGGCCAAGTCGATCCCCGAATTCCAGGCGGCCGGCCAGAAAGTGGCTGCCACGTCGATGCTCGTCGCCTATCTTCCGAACTGGCTTGCGGCGCTCCTGCTGGCCGCGTTCCTCGCGGCGATCCTGTCGACATTCGCCATGATCTCCCTCGCCGTTGCCACCATTTTCAGTCACGACATCTACAGGAACCTGTACAAGCCCACCGCCAGCGAGCAGGAGATGACGCGCCTGATGCGTATCGTGATTGTCGTTGTCGCCTCCATCGCCATCGGCGTGGCGTCGTTCCTCCCGCCGATCCTGGCAGCCATGAACTGGCTGTTCGCGTGGCTCGTGCCGGTGTTCTGGGTGCTCGTGTTCGGGCTGTTCTGGCGCTGCAACCAGACCGTCGCCGTGACGACCCTGCTCGGCTGCTGGATCGCCAATACCCTGTGGTCGTTCAGCGACCTGCCGGTGTGGCTCGGACTGGCGGACACTCACAACGCCATCGTGACTGTGGTCGTCGCGCTGGTCTTGCTGGTAGCCGGTAATCTGGCCTTGCCAGGCAGGCCCGGCTACTTGCGTGGAGGCGCCAGTGAACGCGCTGATGCGCAATTATCAGGTTGAAGGAGCACCCGTGTTCATCGATATCTTTTTTCAAAGCCTGGCATTGATCGTGGCGTTCGTCGTCATCGGACAGTTCATTGCAAAACTGATCGCTTCGAACGCAAAGGGGAAAGACGATGGCTGAACTCGAAGTCACCCGTATCTGGATGGGCGGTGTCGTCAGCATGATGCTGGTCTTTGCCGTGATCGCGCTGGTCGGCTACCTGAAGTATCGCAATCGAACTCCGGACTGACCGGAAAATCACGTGGCATCGAATTTCGGACCGATCGGAGGGACCGAGTGGCAAGGAAGCAAAGAAAAGTAGCCATCACGTGCGCCGTCACCGGCGCAATCCACACGCCGACCATGTCGGATGCGTTGCCGTACCGGTCGGAGGACATCGCGCAGCAGGCCATCGATGCCGCCGAAGCGGGTGCGGCCATCCTGCACCTGCATGCACGGGACCCGGAAGACGGATCGGTGTCGCTGGACCCGGATCACTTCATGCGCTTCCTGCCGCAGATCAGGAAACGCACGAACGCCGTGATCAACATTTCCACGGGCGGCAGCCTCAAGACCTCCATCGAGGATCGCATCAAGCCCTCGGCGGTGGCGTCGCCCGAGATGAGCTCGCTCAACATGGGCAGCATGAACTTCTCCTTCCATCCGCTCGCCGACCGGTACAAGGAATGGAAATTCGACTGGGAAAGGGACTACGTCGCCAACTCGGACGGGTACATCTTCCGGAACACGTTTCGCGACATCGCAAAGGTGGAGCGGAGCCTGGGGCGGGAACACAACGTCAAGTTCGAGCACGAATGCTACGACGTGGGTCACCTGTACAACCTGAAGTTCTGCATGGCTACAGGGCTGTTCAAGCCGCCGATCTTTCTGCAGTTCGTCATGGGCATCCTCGGCGGCATCGGAGCGGACCCGGACAATCTCATCTTCATGAAGCGCACCGCCGACCGCCTGTTCGGCGACCGGTACCAGTGGTCGGTGCTGGGCGCCGGCGCCGCGCAAATGCCACTGGCCACGCAGGCGGTGATGATGGGCGGCAACGTGCGGGTCGGCCTGGAGGACTCGCTGTTCATCGAACGCGGCAAACTGGCCTCCTCCAACGCGGAACAGGTCGCCAAGGTGCGGCGTCTCGTGGAGGAACTGGGCTACGAAGTGGCTACCCCGGATGAAGTACGCGAGATGCTGTCCCTGAAGGGCGTCGACAAGGTGAACTTTTAGCCCGAGTGTACTTCGCTGCCGTTCATCGGGCTCGTAACGGGTTCTCCCGGCGCAAGCCCTCGAAACGGGCAAAGTCATTGTCACATGACACCAGAGTGGCATCGTGGGTGATGGCGAATGCAGCCAGGTGGGCGTCCGTGGTCAGGTTGCCTGCGGTTCCGGCCTCGGAAAGCAGAGATCGAAGGACGTTCCAGTGTTCAGGCTTTTCCACGACCGTTGTGACCAGGTCCGCGGAAAGCCACCGATCCACCTCGGCGAGCGCCTGGGCGACAGTCATCGGCTGCGAATACACCCTGGGGTTTGTCGAGATGCGCAGGAAACCCGACAACACCATCCAGGCCAGGCCGATGGACTCATCCCCGGCGTGCGCGTTTTCCCACCACCGGCGCACCTCCTCATGCCTGTCCGCGTTTTCGTTGACCGCATAGAGCAGCACGTTGACGTCGATGAGTTTCACTTGCGCAATGCCATCTTGCGAGCGATCTCTTCGTCCTCCAGCGCGGCAGCCAGAGCCAGCGCCTTGTCGACCGCCAGGCGCGGACGCCCCATGGAATATGTGGTCTGTCTCAATGGCGGGCGGCTCTCCCTGCTTTCGCCAAGCGCGGAGATTCCCAGGCGCAACAGCCGATTCAGCATGCGCGTAACTGACAATCCTTCCTCGGCAGCGCATGTCCTGAGCGCCACCATCAAGTCATCGTCGATGCGCACGGTGCTCCTCATGATGTCATTGCTCCATCAGTCATGATGCGATGACATCAATTATGCGCCATCAACGATGGCAGTCAAGGTCCGCGGAGGCGTACCGAATGGTAGGGCTCGCCACGGATCGTGCTATGTTTCAACGGTGAACACTCAGACGAGAGCGACGAGGTCGAGTTTCACCTCTATTCCGGCGGCAGCCACGGCTTTGGCGCCCGCACGTCGGGCACCACGAGCGATCACTGGAACGATGGCGATGACGCGAGACCCTATCAGGAAAAGCAGGTTATGAAGAGGATTGGAAGATGACGGCGCCCGGTGTGGATACCAGACATTTTGACGCCTTGATTGAGTGGAGCGACGAGGACAGTTGCTTTGTCGGCAGCGCCTGGCCCCTGGTCGGACAATGCTGCCACGGCGACACGAGGGCGGAGGTTGCGCTATTGCTGGAGGCCATCATTGACGACCTGCTGGACGATCCCGACTGGCTCAGGTTGGTGCCGGAAGTGCGGACCAGGAACTATTCCGGCAGAATTACCTTGCGGGTCAGCCCGGAAGAGCACAAGCTGCTGGCCGCAAAGTCCGCTTCGCGGGGCCTGACCATCAACAGCTATGTCAAGGAAAGGGTACTGGGGTAGTGTATCGCTCGAAGAGGCGAGCGTCTTTAGTTGGCCGGGATACGACCTGAGGCAGATTTCGGGGCAAGTGGACCGCTAAGACTACGGCAATTTCCATCTTTCCCTGCGGTCATTCCTCGGAATATCCACGAAGAATCTTATAACTCAAATAATTTGTTTTTATTGTTGATAAGATGTTTTGTTTATAGATTCAAGGCAACAACTCCGGAGACATGAGATTCAAGGGCCTCGACCTGAACCTGTTGGTTACACTGGACGTTCTCCTGGAAGAACAAAATGTTTCCCGGTCCGCGGAACGACTGCACCTCAGCCAGCCGGCAGCCAGCGCGGCGCTTGGAAGGCTACGCAACTTTTTCAACGACGAGCTTCTTGTCCTCCACGGCAAGCGGATGCTCCCGACCTCGTATGCGCAGGACCTGGCACCGGAAATCAAACGCATTCTGGCGCAGATCGACACTCTGATCACCGCGTCCAGTTCATTCCATCCGGGGACTTCCGAACGAACTTTCAGGTTGATGGCATCGGACTACATCACGACGGTGCTCATAACGCCCATGGCTGCCCGACTACATCGCATCGCGCCCAGCGTAAAGCTTGACATCCGACTTCCGTACGACCAGGTTCTGACGGACTTCGAGCATGGCGAGCTTGACCTGCTATTGGCTCCGGAGGCGTTTCTACTGCCGAATCATCCAATCGAGCTGGTTCTGGAAGAAAACCAGGTGGTGCTTGGTTGGAACCGCAATCCCGTTTTCGAAAGCGAATTGACGGTCGAATCCTTCCTGGCCTGTCCCCACACCGCCGTCACCGTCGGGGCTGAGCGCGACCTGTCATTCGCCGACCGCCAACTTGAGTCGCTGGGGCACAACCGCCGCATCGACATTTATGCTCCCAATTTCTCCGCCGTTCCGGGAATGCTGGTGGGTACCGACCGCCTCGCGGTGATGCACGAGAGACTGGCTCGAACTTTTCTCGCAATGATGCCGCTCACCATCGCCCCGCTGCCTCTGGAATTTGAGCCCATGCGCGAAGTGATGCAGTTCCACACCGCGCGCTCCGGCGACCAGGGCCTGAAATGGCTGCGTGAACAATTGCACGATGCGGCAAGTGCTCGCTAATTTATCCGTCATGCATATGCAAAAGTATAAAATTTATCACTAATGTCCCATTAAAAAGTCGAATAAATTCATTTGCTTAGGGTTTTGCGTCTCGTCGGTCAGGTCATCCGTTTCCGCAAGTATTGAGTTTATCGGGGTTTTTTCGAACAGGGTGAGGCTGAGGGCTTGCATGATTGTGTAGAGGCTGGCGGACAGGCCGAGTCGTTTTTTGACGATCGCCACCAGCACATACACGGCGACCGCGGTCCATATCTGTGTCTTCACGGCATTTTCGGACGTGCCGAAGAACGACTTGATGCGCAAATGCTGCTTGCTCCATTTGAAGAACAATTCCACCTGCCAGCGGCAACGGTACAGCTCCGCCACGGTGGTCGCGGGCACGGCGAACCGGTTGGTGAGGAAGTTGAACGTCTTGCCGGTGGCGGCATCGCGGTACTTGACGCGTCGCAAGGGCTGCGGACAGTCCTTCGTCGAGGTGACGCCGGTGAGCACGACGGCTTGGTCGCATCGCACGCCGATCTATGGTGGCGTGATACAGGTGAGAGTCAGGCTGCGGTGCTGTCCGCCACGAATGCGAGAATTTCGCCGGACAAGCGAGAATCGGAGCCACCCAGGTGGTAGCCGATCGAGTAGTGGTTGTGGCCGATGGCAATTGTGCTGCGCGGGATGTGGCCGCGGCGCTGGAGGTGTGCCTGCAGCAAGCCGAGCGTCTCGGCCTGGAAACGCGGCAGGTCGAACTCGGCGAAGGCCAGGAACAGCGGGATATCGGTATTGGTGACGGCGTCAGCCGGCATGCGCTCGGCATCGCCCTCGGGATCGTCGCCGAAATATTGCCTGTCCCGGTCCTCGACGGGCGTGAAGCCGTACAGTCCCGACAGCAACACGGCTCCTCGAATGCCCTCTTCGCCCGGGCGGTGCTTGAGGTACCCGGCAATATGCGCCGCCCCGGCCGAGGTGCCCACCAGGCAGATTCGGTCGGGGTCGCCGCCATACTCAGGCGCGTTTTCTTGTAACCAGTCGACGACGAGTGCCAAGTCCTCAGGCCCCGATGGCCATCTGGATTCAGGCGCGAGACGGTAGTTGATAACCACTCCGACATAGTCATTGCGCGCTGCAAATCGGCCAATGTGGGCATTGAACGGGTGCGTCGGATCGCTCTTGGCTTCTTTCAGGAAGCCGCCGCCGTGCACCCACACCAGCACCGGTACATTGCCGTCGGCAGCATCGGGTGTATAAATATCCAGGCACTGCCGTTCGTGGTCGCCATATGCCATGTCCTCGATGGGTGGTAGCGCCGCATCGGCCAGCGCCTGTTGCTCGTCGACGAGCAACGCGCGCGTATGGGCGAGAGTGTCAGGCCCGAGCTCATAGCCCATTGCCGCGATCGCCGCCCGGATCTCTCGCCAGTCGCTCATGCATCCGCCCTTTTCGGAACGCTCGGCACGAATACCAGCCCCTCGGCCTCGAGCTGTTGTTGCGCCTCCTCTTCGCGGGCCATCGACCGTTGCACCGACGGGCGTTCCTCGATGCGCCGCGCGTGCGCCGTGAAGCGCGGATAAGGGCCAACGTCGAATTCGGCCCCCTCAACTCGCCAGAACGCCCAATACAGGTAGGCGTCCATCATGCTCCATGTGTCGCCGTACCACCACGGCCCGTCGGCAAGCCGGTCCTCGACGAGCTGAAAATACTCGTGCATGCCTTTGATGCCTTTCTCGTAGACGTAGACGGCGGCATTCGGATCGGAAACGAGCAATTGAGGAACACGAATGCGCGAGACGTTCGGGTGCAACGTCGTGCCGCAGAAGCACAGGTCAGCCAGTTGCTGCGCTTTCGCCCAGTCGTCCCCGGCGCGCGGCATCAGGTGGGCGTCGGGGTAGCGCTTGTCGAGATACGTGATGATCGCGATGTTTTCGGTCAGCGTGTCACCATCGATGACCAGCGCCGGCACTTTGCCTTTCGGATTCACACTCTTGTACCGCAGCGACTTGTGCTCGCCCTTCATGAAGCGAATGATCCGTGTCTCGAATGGGACACCGATCTCTTCGAGCGCAACGGTCGCAACACGGGCGCAAGTGCCCGGCGAGACATACAACAGTACGTCTGTCATTCGTGGATATCCTTTCTGATTTTGATCAACTGGCGGCGGCTACCTTGCCGGCCGACTTGATGCCGCGGAGCGTCTCGACAAACACATTGGCGAGCGGACCGGCAGCAACAGGCCCGTTGTAGTAGCGCGATATTTCGTCGATATCGGCTGGAGCAACGTCACGGACATGCGATAGCACCAGCCTGCCGGCATTAATCTCCGCCGCGAGCTGGCCAACCTGCGCGGGCGACATGTGCTCGCGGATCATGTGCTCGCGAACGAAAGGTAGCACGTTTTCCATGTCGCTGAGCGACGCCATTTCGGAAACGAGGACGTCAGCGCCTTTCGCAAGGGCAGCAACATCTTCGCTAACGCCAGTGTCGCCCGTGAAGACTATGCTCGCGTCACCAACGTCGAACCTGAGCGCGTAGGACCGCTGCCTGCCGTCAAACGCATCGGCCGACACCACGTAATGGGTATTGTCGGCGGCAGTCACACTTACGGTCTCATCCGAGAATACCAGCCCCGGACCGATCTCTTTCGCGATCAACACGGCCGAAGGCTCGCGCTGCAACTTGTTCTCGACCTGGCGGATGGCGGCATTGGGCTGCAGGCCGGTTATGGTCGGGAATATCGGACGCAGGTCGATGCCGTGAAACTTCACGCCCTGGTCCCGTTCGACGAGTTTCAGCCCGGTCAGCGCGCCGATGAAGTCGAAGTGCCAGAATGCGCGGCGAAATTCACCGTCCGTTACGGCTTTCAGCCCGACGCTTTCCTGCATGGCGACGGCATCGCGAATCGCCTCGTCCTCAACGGCCTTCAATTCGTCGCAGGTCCGGAAGCCGTCGGGGCTGATTTCGTCGGCGCGATATTTCTCACGAGCTTCGTGCACGGACTCTGGGCGCAGCAGGCTGCCGACGTGGTCGGCGCGATAAGGAGCGTTTGCCGTCATGCTCGATTTCCTCTTGGTCGGTTCAGTCTCCCAAGCTTAAAAGTGTTACTGGGCCTATTAGGCCCGCGGGCCGCAGTGGTGCGTCAGGGTTGTACGTTGCGGCAGCAGCGAATGCAATCTTTTCGGCGCCGGGTTGCTCGTCACCGATCAGGCGGTTGACCCAGAGGTTCGCGACGCGAACTTCGAGCGAAATCGAACCCGCTTGCACAGCGGCTCCGATATCAACTCGATACGGCTTTCATATCGCCCAGCAAAGTCGGCCTGGAGATCGAGCCGCGGTTCCATAACCACAGTGCGGCCATCGGCACGTCAGCATGTGAGCGCATCTTCATGTCGTCGCCGAGTGACGGCCGCACATCCTCGAGGGCTTCGCCATAGACCTTGATGCCATTCTCGGCGGCAACCGCTTTGACTGTGCGGTAATGCTCCCTGACGAGCAGATCGCCGAGCGTGCGCCGGAAGTCATAGAGAAACGCATCGGCACTGGCCTGGATCCTGACGGTGGGCCTGTGCCTCGTCGCCGTCAACATGGGCTACATCGGGCTCTACTTCGCCAGCCTGCCCGGCTGGTTCATCGCAGCGGCACTGTACCTCTTGTTGAGCAAGGCGTTGCAGCGACCAACACAAGCAGCGAGTATGACACCGTGAAAAAACTGATCGCAATCATTTCTCTCGTCGCGCTGGCGCTGGTCATCGCGCCCGCAGTCATGTACCTGTCCGATTCGATGGACAAGTCGCGCATCCAAATGTTGATGCTGGCAGGCACCGTGTTGTGGTTCGTGTCGGCACCATTCTGGATGGGCAGAGGCAAATCCTGAAGACCGGCCGAATCTACGTGGAAGATAGCATTAATCTGAACAAATGATTTGACCAGATCGACTGGCTTGGCTGACAGTATTAGCGGGGAGGAACAGCCAATGGGACTTGCCGTAATCGGCGCCGGCTGGGGCAGAACCGCCACTACGTCGCTCAGATCCGCACTCGAAATTCTCGGCTTTGCGCCGTGCCACCATATGCACGACGTCCTGGAAAACCAGGACCAGCAGGTGCCGTTCTTCCAAGCCGCTGTCGATCATGGGCAGATCGAGTGGGATGACCTGTTTTCCGCCTACAAAGCAGCCGTCGACTGGCCGGCATCGCACTACTGGCATGAACTCAGCGAGTACTATCCTGAATCGAAAGTGATCCTGTCGGTGCGCGACGAGGAGGCCTGGTGGAACAGCTTCTCGAGGACGATCCTCGTGCCGATGCAGGTCCCGCTGGAGGAAATCGACGATCCAAAACGTCTGTCCCTCAGCATAATGATCAACACGCTCATTGCGGACCGCGTTTTCGAATGCGCGCCCGATGACAAGGACGCCGTGCTCGCGCGCTACCGGGCGCATATCAGGAACGTGCAGGAAAGCCTGCCGGCCGAGCGCCTGCTGACGCTGACAATCGAGGAGGACAGTGGCTGGAAGCCGTTGTGCCAATTCCTCGACTACCCGATACCCGATCAACCTTATCCATTCCTGAATACCTCGAAAGACTTCGAGGAAGAAAAAGAGGAGTACCGGCGGCGTTGAACAATCGCCGATAGTAGCTTATGGCGACATCAACACGATATGAGAACCTGGGCAATCCGATCGAAATGGGCTCGGTGACGCTCAAGAACCGCATCATGAAAAACGGCACGACTGCCTGGCCTTCCACCAGCTATTCCATCTCGGCAGCATGAGCCCGATGTTCGCGATGGCGCCGGCCTGATCGAAGTGTTTATCAAGCCGTACCTGCTCTGGTGGCTCGAAGATCACGGCCCTGCCCCTGACACCCAACTCGGAACTCGAAGAGCAGATGGCGGGCAAGGCGCCTATCGTCCATACGATCGGCGATGCGCGGTCGCCCGCATAGATATTCGAGGTTGTGGCCGACGGCGCCCAGATCGCTCGGACTATTTGAGCATATCGCGCTACTGCGCCTCGGCCAGCGCCATGCCCTCATCGTAGGCGGGGCGCTCGCAGATGCGCGCATACCAGTCGCCCACCGCAGGGCGCCGGGCCCAGTCGACCAGGCCGTCAAGCTGGTTCACTTCGAAACGCTGGAAGAACGGCACCATGGCGATATCGGCGAGCGAATATTCTTCGCCAGCCAGCCAGGGTTGCCCCGCCAGTAGCCGTTCCATGTCGTCCAGACATTCCGCGAGAATGGCCTCGGCCAATTCTTCTTCCTCTGCCGATACGCCATGCTCGTAGCGCCGAAGACGCTCGGTTCGTGCGCCGATCCGCGGCGGCCGGGCAGCCCTCGCCAGCTTCTCCTCGAGGCTCAGCTGGCCAAGGAACCGGGCCATCAAGCGATTGTGGGACAGGACGTTAATATTTTTGTGCAGCACCGACTCGGACCGATCCAGCCAGTAACGCATTTGCGAGCGCGCAACGGGATCGGCCGGGCGCAGCCGCATTCCCGGATACACATCCTCGAGATACTCGAGAATGACGCAGGACTCGACAATGATGTTGCCGTTGTGATCCAGCACGGGAACGACCGCGTTCGGATTTAGCTCGACGAACCACGGCTCGAGATGCTCCTCGACTTTGTCATCGGCCTGGATCGCGCGGCTTTCCCAGTCCAGGTGTTTCTCTGCAAGGCAGATGCGCACCTTCTTGGAACAGGTTGACGGCCACATGTGATATAGCTTGAGCCTTGAATGCTTCATAATGGAAGTATGGCGTCAATACTGAGACATGTCGCCCTTTTCCTGTGCCTCGTGTCTGCGCTCTACTGGCTGACAGCGCCCGCAGCAATAGCGCCACCTAATATCGTGATCATGCTGGCCGACGATCTCGGCTGGTCCGATACGGGCGCCTACGGCAACACGTTTATCGACACCCCGAACATTGACCAACTTGCGGTCGAAGGTCTGCGGCTGACGCGGTTCTACACGAATCCTGTGTGCTCACCCTCGCGCGTCGCGATTCACTCCGGTCAATACGCCGCCCGGCTCGGCGTGACCGATTTCCTCTCCGGTCCCAGCTATCGCGAAATTCGCGACGACGGCTACATTCGTGGTCACTGGCGGCCGTTCGAAGCCGTCGACACGCCGCGAACCCGGCGCGCCATTCCCGATGTCACAACCATTGCGGATGTACTGCAAGGTGCAGGCTACATAACGGCCTATTTCGGCAAATGGCACGTTGGCTTCGAGCCCGAAAACCAGCCGGACAAACTTGGCTATTCCGTGTCGATGCTCGTTGAAGGCATTCCCGCTCCGGATGCCCTGCCGGCATTGCAGCGTATGCGTGATGCAACTGCCGCATTCCTTGATGACGTCGGCGAGCAATCATTCTTTCTGTTCCTGTCACCCAAGGAACCGCACATTCCTCTAAAGCCTCGAGCGGACCTGCTCCAAAGCACGATGGTAGGGTTCAAATGTCCAGAGATCATGCGGAGCGCTCCTCGCGAGCCGCCGTGTAGTCTCGCAACGGTCTCTGCACGACCAGCAGCATAAGCAGCGTGATGGTCATGCCGCCGATCAGCACGATGGAAACCGCCGTACGCAATTGTTGTTCGCCGAAGACGTACTCACTCAGCCAACCGGAGAGCGCCGGCCCGAGGCCGAAACCGAGGATACTGATGATCAGGATCATGATTGCCGACAGCCGCGAGCGAAGCTCTGGCGGCGCTATCTGCTGCACGCAGGTGTTCGCTAGTCCGCCGCAGGGCACCACGCAGCAAAGCAACGCGAATTGCCATGCGAGGAAAGCGCCGGCATCTGCAGCCCGGTAAGTGAAAAACGCCACTGGCAGCGACAGGATGATTGGCAGCAGGCCTACGCGAATCGGCGCATCGAGCGCACCGCGCCTCGCAAACCAGTCCGTCGTTACGCTGTAGACAGCCTGCGAGAGGATGGCTGCACTGAGAACAACGCCGCCAAACGCGGCGCCGGCTTGCGCAGGTTCCATGAGATAGATGCGCTGCAGGATTTCAGGCGACCATGCTGATATCGAGCCGAATCCCATCGCCGAGGTCCCGGCTGCCAGCAGCACCAGGCCCGCCAGCCGCGGATTTGCCCTGAGAAACGGTATGACGGATACCGGGCGGACAGTGTCGGCCGCCAATGGTTGACTGCCCGCCTTCGAATCGTGGATGAGCGGAATCAATACCAGGGCAACGAGCCCCGGCAGGCCGATGAAAATGAACGCCAGGCGCCAGGGCGCGAGGTCTCCGACCCATGGAAGCCCTGTAAACGCGCCCGCCGCGCCGGCTGACAGGATTGCGCCCGCCGCCGCGATGCCACCCGCGCCGCCGATCTGCATCCCCATGCCCTGTAACGCGAGCGGTTTCGCTAACTGATCCCGCGGGAAGCTTGCGCCAATGATGCCGTGCGAGGCCGGGCCTATTCCGGCTTCGCCGACGCCGATCATCATGCGCATGATGAAGAGCATGACGAAACCCGTCGCGAGCCCGCAGGCCATCGACGCAAGCGACCACACGATCAAACACACCGTCAGAATGCGCCGGCGCGAGTACCGGTCGGCCGCCCAGAGTCTATTCCAATACCGACATGAGCCTGAACGGAGAGGTTGACTTGAACTGCAGGCGGAGTCGGGACCGGTATTGAAAGCACCCTTATCCTGGGGCACCGTCGGTCTCGATACAAGCCCTGGTTCGGGGCTTTTTCTTCA